>JAHFBW010000274.1 GCA_023249845.1 Candidatus Eiseniibacteriota bacterium | reverse complement strand
CCGACATACACGAGCGGCGTGCTCGCATCGATCGCGAACACCTGGTTGTCCGTGTTCGCCATCCACGGCAGTGCGGAGCCGTCGGCTACCGAGAGCGCCGCCAGGTTTGCGCGCGGCAGTCCACCGATCTGGCTGAACAACCCTCCCGCGTAGACGCGGTCCCCGGCCATCGCGAGCGCCGAGACCTGCCCATCACTGTTCGGGTCCCAACTCGTGGCGAGGCCGTTCGTCAGATCCAGCGCCGCGATGTTATTGCGGATCTGGCCGCCGACCTGGGTGAAGTTGCCACCCACGTAGAGCGCGTTCGGCGCGGCGAACAACGCCTGCACCTGGTTGTTCGCGTTGGGGTCCCAACTCGTGACCTGGCCCGAGGTCACGTCGAACGCCGCGAGATTGTTGCGCGCAGTTCCGCCGATGCCATTGAACGAGCCACCCACGAACACCTGGCCACCGGCCACCACGATGACGGTGACCGAGCTGAACGCGCTCGGGTTCCACGCCGTGGGGAACCCGGTGCCCGTGTCCACGGCGGCGATCCGGCTGCGCCCCAGGCCACTCACCGTGAGGAAGTCCCCACCCACGTAAAGGTTGGTCCCCGAGAGCGCCAACGTCTGCACGAGGTTGCCCGCGCTGGGATTCCAGCTCGACGCCAGACCTGTCGCAGTGGAGAGCGCTGCCAAGCGGCTGCGCGTCTGTCCGCCGATGGCGGAGAACTGACCACCTGCGTAGAGCGTGGTGCCGCTCCGCACGATCGAGAGTACCTGGTTGTTCGCGTTTGGATCCCACGCCGTGGGGGCGCCCGTCGTGAGGTCCATGGCGGCGACGCGATTGCGCGTCGCGGCGCCGATCGACGTGAACTGGCCGCCGGCGTAGACCAAGTTCGACGCCGCGTCCAGCGCCAGCGTCAGGACGAGGCTGTTCGCGTTCGGGTTCCAGGTCGCGTCCGCCGCGCCGGTCGTGTAATTGACGCGCGCGATGCGATTTCGAGCCTGTCCGCCGATGGTGGTGAACTGTCCACCCACGTAGAGCTGCGTCGCGCCCTCGGCGAACGCGCGCACCGAGCTGTTCGCGTTCGGGTTCCACGATGTCGTGACGCCGGTCGCGGCATCCACCGCGCCGACCCGGTTGCGCGCCACGCCGCCCAGCGTGAGGAAGTCACCGCCCACGTACAACACGCCCGAGCGCAGGAGCAGCACGCGCACGATGGCGCTGGCACCGGGGTTCCAGGCCGCCACAGACTGATCCGCGAGCACGTGCGCGAGATTCGTTCGCACTTCGGAGCCCACCGCGGTGAACTGGCCGCCGAGGTACCAGCCCCCACTGCCGTCGGGTACGGCTGCGACCACGGTGCCATTGACGCGCGGGAAGCCGGAAGCGGGCGTGGCCGTGGTCGGATCCACCGGAACGCCCGCGCCGGTGACGGGTCCCACGAACGAGAAGCTCCCGCCCACATAGAGCGTGTTGCCGCGTAGCGTCTGAGTCGTGACCTGGCCGTTCGTGATGTAGAAGTCGGTGCGCACCGTCTGGGCGTTCGCGGGTGCGGAAGCGAGGCCGAGCAGCACAGCGCAGGCCACGAGCGCGCGCTCACCGACCCAGCGGCCCGGTGCGATGCGCGCCGTCGCCTCGTCGCGGGCCATTGTCCCGGCACGCGGAACCCCATTCATGCCCGGCGACGTCAAGGCAGCAGGACGATCCGCGCGTGCTGGAGGCGCGTTCCTCGCTGGATCCTTGCGAGATAGATGCCGGCGGCGGCGCGTTGGCCGCGAGAGTCCAGTCCGTCCCATGCGAGCGGGGCCGGACCCCCGAGCCATGCAGGCCCAAGGTGCCGGATGACGCGTCCCTGCAGGTCCATCACGTCGATCACGGCCAGCCCGGAGCTCGCATCAGCCGGCACGAACGCGACGCGTCCGCGGCAGGGGTTGGGTTCCACGCTCACCCCGCCGCCGGCCAGGCGTCCGCTTCCGCCGACGTCGAGCGTGATGCCGATGCCGATCATGCATCCCGATTTCTGCACGGGGGTCACGAACAGCCCGGCGTTGTAGAAGTTCGTGCGCCGGATGGTGAGCTCCGTGACCTGCGGCGTGTTCGAGGCATGGAACCGCAGCTTGTAGAGGTGGCCGGGGCCCGTGAGCGAGATCTGATTGCAGAGCAGCACGTCGCTGATGCTGATGCTGTCCGCGGCCGCGCTGAACAGGTGGAACGTGTTTCCGCATGATGCGCTGCAGCCACCCGTCATGAGGCAGCCCTGCTGCAGGCTCGTGGGTGACAGCGGCAGCAGCGTGAGCGCGGCCGGGTTGTAGCTCACGATCATGTCGAAGCCGTTGAACGCGGAGCCGGCGGCCGTGATGTCCACGAACACGTCGAAGTCGGCGCCCGGCGTGACGTTCTGAATCGCGGGCGTGAGTCCCACCTGGATCCCGGCGTGCGCGATCCCGGGAGCGGTCGCCAGGCCGAGCGCCAGGGCGGTCAGAAGCCCGTGGAGGTTGAGCGGATGGTGGTGGGACATGGAGCCTCCGTGGTCTACCGGAGATGGACGAGCGTCCGCGACCAGCGCTTGCCGTTCGCGGTGAGTTGCGCGTAGTAGACGCCTGGTGCGACGGAGCGGCGCGCGTCGTCGTCACCCTTCCAAGCGAAACGATAGCTGCCCGGTTCGAAGACACCGCGCGCCACGGTTCGCACGCGACGCCCATCCACCGAGTAGACGGCGAGCTCGACCTCACCGCGCTCGGCGAGCGCGAACGCGAGTGAGGCGTCGCCCAGCGACGGATTCGGCGTGGGCGCCAGCAGCAGCGTGCGCGCGGGCAGGCCGACCTCCACGACCGCCGAGAACACGCCTTCGCCAAGCGGACGATTCGCGGCGTCGCGCGCCAGCACGCGGGCCAACCGAAGCGAGGGGTCTCCGACCCGGCGCGCACGGAACGTGAAGCGGGCCAGCGTGCTCGTCCCCGAGAGCCCCGTGCCGCGAGCACCGAGAAGCGCTGCATCCACCGCGCCCAGTCGAGGCGAGAGGACGACGCCGTGCTGTCCTTCGACCCAGCCGGACGAGGTCATGCCCATCGGTTCGACGACCGAGGCGTCCCACGCCAGCTCGGCCGAAAGGCCCTGGACGCGGCCCGCGCCCGCGAGCTCCAATTCCGCGACAAACGTCTGGCCGGCCTCAACCAGCGACGGCGCACGCAGCGATAGCCGCTCGAGGCCGCGGGCGGCGCGCGCGGCGGCGTCCGCGCCGGCCACGATCGTGGCGGGGCTCGAAACCGCGCCGTAGTTCGTGGCGAATACGATCAGGTCCTCGAAGTCGATGCGATTGTCGGTGAACGGCCGCGACGTGACGGCGAGGTTCGTGGTGGGGCCCACGTCCAGGTAGCTCACGCCCGCGCCGGTGATGGCGCCATTGCTGATGCCGTAGTGGGCGCCGAGCAGCGAGATGTCGAGATCCGAGACGAGGTTGTCCCCCGCGCCGGCGGTGACTCCATTCGAAACGTCCCCAAGCGCGTAGTTCGGCGTGGACGGCGTCTTGTTGGAGACCGTCGACGGCTGGCCCACCGAATTCTTGAGGAATACGACGTACGACCACGCGTCGCGCGTCGAAGGCTCGTCGGTCTGGCCACTCGCGGTGAGGGCGGTGAGCACCCACGGCGCACCCGGCGGATAGCTCGGCGTGGGTGGCGTGCTGCCACCCGCATCGTCATAGCGCGGGTAGCCACCGAAGGGCGCACGATACACCGCGGCGGTGCTCGTGGACGCGGTCGCCGTGAACGTGAGTTGGATTCGCGCCGTGCCGTCCGCGTCATTGCCGGACACGAGCCGCACCGCGGCGAGGTCCGTGGCGGGCGCCGGAACGGCCGGAACCGTCAGCGAGAGCGGCGTAGCGCCCGAGCAGCCGCCCGCGTCCGTCGCGGTCACGCTGAAGTTGAACACCCCGATTGCCGTCGGCGTCCCGGACAGGAGTCCGGCGCCGCTCAACGTGAGGCCCGATGGCAGCGCGCCGGCGGTGATCGTGAATGTGTACGGCGCGGTCCCACCGCTGCCCGCGAGTGATTGCGAGTACGTCGCGCCCTGTTGCGCGTCCGGCAACGACGACGGCGTAACGCTCACGATGCCGCACACGGTCATGGTGTACTCGCGCGAGCCGGTGCAGCCGCTTGCATCCGTGGCCGTAACGGTGAACGTGAACGGTCCGGTCGCGGTGGGGGTCTCGAACAACAGTCCTCCGGAATCCAGCACCAGGCCCGGCGGCAGCGAGCCCGCGGTGACCGCGAACGTGTAGGGCGCGATGCCGCCGCTCGCGGTGATCGTCTCGGAGTACGCGTCACCCGTGGCGCCGTTCGGAAGCGTGGCGGGGCTCAGGGTGATGGTCGGGCACGTCACGCTGAACGACGCGCTCGAGACCGGCCCGAGCGAGCCGCTCGTCGCCGAGAGCTGCTTGCTGCCCGCGACATCCACGCTCAGTCCGGAGAAGCTCGCCAGGCCGGAGCCGTCCGTCGCCACCGCTCCGCCACCCGTCAGCGTGCCCGTGCCGATGAGGGCCAGCGACACCAGCTCGCTCGCGACCGGGTTCCCGAACGCGTCCGCCACCTTCACCTGCACCGCCGGCGACATCGTCGCGCCGGCCAGCACCCCACTCGGCTGGACCTCGAACGTCAGCGCCGCCGGCGCGCCCGCGGACACCGCGAACGACGCGCTCGAGACCGGCCCGAGCGAGCCGCTCGTCGCCGAGAGCTGCTTGCTGCCCGCGACATCCACGCTCAGTCCGGAGAAGCTCGCCAGGCCGGAGCCGTCCGTCGCCACCGC
>JAHFBW010000273.1:2198-4816 GCA_023249845.1 Candidatus Eiseniibacteriota bacterium | reverse complement strand
GGACATCTGGAGCATGCGCTCGCCTCGCTTCGCCATGCGCCGCGACCCGCGCTCGGCCATCGGGAGCGGCTCCATCACCGGGCCCGTGAGCACCTGGTCGGGGAGCGAGCCAGCCACGTACGTGCCGGAGCCGGCGCGACTGTCGATGTAGCCCTCCGCCACGAGCTGCTCGTACGCGGAGAGGACGGTGTTCCGTGACAGGCCGGTGACCTGGGCCAGTTCGCGGCTCGCGGGCAACCGTGCGCCCGTCGGCAGGCGACCACCGAGGATGGCGGTGCGCAGCTCGTTGTAGAGCTGGCGATGGAGGGGTTCGCCAGAAGCCGGGTCGATCGAGAAGGCGCGGAAACTCGAGAAAGAGTGTCGTCTAGGCATGGTGCGCTCGGGGGATGGATGTCGACGACCAAGTGGCCCCTTCATCATATCGCGGTGTGGACCCCGCGGCTAGAACAGAATGAGAGCGCCCTGTCAGGGTTGAACAGCCACGGAGGCCAAGCACCCACGGGGAGGCCGACCGGGGGGCCCGCGTGCTGGCCTCTGCGCTGTGGCATGATGTGGGCTCGCGACGCCGGATCCACCCCGGGGCCACTTCCGTGTCCACCCCCGTCCACCGCCAGCCCATCGTCGCCGTCTTCGGCAGCAGCACGGTGCGTGAATCCGACGCCGGCTGGGAGGACGCGCGCCGGCTCGGCGCTCTCCTGGCACGCTCAGGCCTCGCCACCATGACCGGGGGCTACGACGGCGCCATGGCGGCGGCCTCGCGTGGCGCGCACGAGGCGGGCGGCCACGTCATCGGCGTCACGGTGGACCTCTTCGAGCATAGGGGTCCGGTGAACCGCTGGGTGCGCGAGCGCGTGCACACGCCCGACCTGTTCGAGCGCCTTCGCCACCTTGTGCATTCCGCCGACGGCTACGTCGCAGTTGCGGGCAGCGTGGGCACGCTGACCGAAGTGTTCGTGGTCTGGACCATGGTGAGCGTCGCCGGCCGGGAGTCGGCACCCATCGTGCTCATGGGCCCGCAGTGGCACGGCTGGCTCGACGCGCATCGCGGACCCGAGTTCATCCCCGCACGGCTTCATCGCCTGGTTCAAGTGGCCGATACGCCGGAGCAGGCCGCGGAGGCCGTGCGCGCTGGCATCGAGCGCGCGCGCGAGGCGCGAGAGCTGGGCACGGTGAACGAGCGGACACTGGCGTGAGTTCGTCCCCGCTCGTCTCCGATCCGCTGCTCGCATGGCGAGCGCGGTTCCCGAGCGTCGAGGGCGTCCTGCACTTCGCCTCGCACACGATGGGCGCGATGCCGGCCGAGGCCGAAGCCGCGCTCGCCGAATACGCCGCGACGTGGAGCGGACGCGGGATCCGCGCCTGGCCGGAGCGCTGGATGGCCGTGCCCGCCGAGGTGGCGAGCTCGCTCGAGCAGCTGGTCCAGGCGTCGCCCGGCAGCATCTCGCTTCATCCCAATGTGACCGTGGCACAGGCCGTTGCGCTCTCATGCCTCGAGTTCACGCCCGAGCGGAATCGCGTCGTGTGCACCGACGAGGACTTCCCCTCGGTACTCTACCTCTACGAGGGGCTAGCGCGGCGCGGCGCCGAGATCGTGCGCGTCGCGGCGCGCGCCGGCCGGCGCATTGAGGAAGCGGATCTCGTCGCCGCGATCGACGAGCGGACAGCGCTCGTGGCTCTATCGCATGTGCTGTTCCGCACGGCGCAACTCCTCGGCCTCGACACGGTCCTCGCGCGGGCGCGCGCCGTGGGTGCGCTATCGATGGTGGACGCCTACCAGTCCGTAGGCATCGTGGACGTGGACGTGCGCGCATTGGACCCGGACTTCTTGACCGGCGGCAGCATCAAGTGGCTGTGCGGTGGGCCGGGGACCGGCTATCTCTTCGTGGCGCCCCGAATCCACGCCAGGCTCCATCCCGCGATCACGGGGTGGTTCGCGCACGAGGATCCGTTCGCGTTCGACCAGGGGCCGCAGCGGCTGCACGCGGGTGAACGCCGCTTCTGGAACGGCACGCCGTGCATCCCTGCCTACTGCGCCTCACGCCCCGGCATCGCCATCGCCACCGAGATCGGGGGCGAG
Source organism: Candidatus Eiseniibacteriota bacterium (assembly GCA_023249845.1). Classification (GTDB taxonomy): domain Bacteria; phylum Eisenbacteria; class RBG-16-71-46; order RBG-16-71-46; family RBG-16-71-46; genus JAIOPA01. Next base: position 2,739 of record JAHFBW010000273.1, on the reverse strand, counting down.
GCGCTGCGCGAAAAATCGTTGCGGCTCACGGGGCGCATCCTGGAACTCGCCGACGAGAATGGGTTCACGGTGGGCTCCCCGCGCGAGGAGTCTCGACGCGGCGGCTCGGTGTGTCTCGACGTGCCGAACGCCGAACGCGTGTGCGCGCGACTCCTCGCCTCGGACGTGCTGCTGGATTTCCGCCCGGGCGTGGGACTGAGGCTCGCACCGCACCACTACACGCGGGACGACGAGGTGGACGAGGTCATGTCCCGCATCCGCGTAGCGGTGGACGCCGAGCGCTGACCCGCGCGAGCGCCGCAGCGAGCGTGACGGCGCCTGGAGGCTGCGGTACGCTGCCACTCGAACGACCCGTGCGTGGCCCCACGCAAGTCACGCGCACCTCGAAGCCGCGGTCGCCGGGTTCGACCCCCGGGCGGACCGCCCAGACGCGTAAATGCATCGCGTCCCTCGGTAGGATCGCCAAGGAGTAGCCATGGAAACGGCAACGGCGGAGACCGCTCCGCTCAAGATCGTCCGCGAGCCCAAGGTGTATCTCGTC
>JAHFBW010000273.1:0-2188 GCA_023249845.1 Candidatus Eiseniibacteriota bacterium | reverse complement strand
CGTCGGGCGCCAGGTCACTGACGACGAGGCGCTCGCGCGGTTCGTCGCCGACGAGGGCGTGACCTGGCAGACCGACACCGAGGTGGGCGCGGAGCGCCTGTCCGAGGTGGCCGGGCGTGTTTGCTACATGAGCTATGGCAAGGGTCGCAAGACCAACCGCGAGTTCCTGGGCCACATCATCGAGGTCGGGCACGGCAGCGTGCTCGAGCACGGCGTATGGTGCTTCGTCGTGACCGGCGTGTCACGTTCGTTCACGCACGAACTCATCCGCCACCGGCACTTCTCGTACTCGCAGCTCTCGCAGCGCTACGTGGACGAGAGCGACTCGGACTTCGTGGAGCCCGACGTGATCGCCGCGGACCCCGAGCTGCACCGGGTGTGGTGCGATGCCGTGAACGCCACGCGCATCGCCTACGACCGGCTCGTGAAGGGGCTCGAGACGAACTTGGCGGACATGACCGACAAGACGCTCCGCCGCAAGATGGCGCGTCAGGCTGCGCGCTCGGTGCTGCCGAACGCCACCGAGACGAAGATCTTCTTCACCGGCAATGCGCGCGCCCTGCGACACTTCATCGAACTACGGGGAAGCGAGCACGCCGAGGTCGAGATCCGCAAGGTCGCCGTGGCGGTGCTGCGCATCATGCAGCGCGAGGCACCGAACGTGTTCGCGGACTACACGCTCGAGCCGCTCCCGGACGGCACCTTCGCGACGCGGACCGCGCATCCCAAGGTATGAGTCGCGGGATGCACGGAGACTCTGTGGTGCGACGGCCGGTCACTCGCGTGACCGGCCGTTCGCGTGAGCTGCGCGAAGACGCGCTCGCCGTGGAGCGACCGCTCGAGATGCGCGTGGACGGCCGCTCGCTCGCCGTGACGCTGCGCACGCCGGGACACGATCGCGAGTTGGCGCTCGGCTTCCTCGCGAGCGAGGACGTGATCCGCTCCGCACGCGACGTGCGCGGACTCGTCGAGACGCCCGCGGACTGCAGCGACGCGCCGGACGTGGTGGACATCCTCCTGGCGCCGGGCGTCGTACTGGATTGGACGAAACTCGAGCGGAACTTCGTGGCCACGGCCGCGTGCGGACTGTGCGGCCGCGCGCATCTCGATGCGCTGCGGGCGGGACTGGTGCCGGTTCCGCAGGGACCGGCGATCAACGTGGAGGCACTCCTCGAGCTACCCGCGCGGGTGCGCGGTGACCAGGCGGCATTCACCCAGACCGGCGGCCTGCACGCCGCCGTGTGGTGCGACGCCGCGCTCGAACCGCGTGTGCTGCGCGAGGACGTGGGCCGGCACAATGCGGTGGATAAGGTGTGCGGCTGGCTGCTCGAGCAGGGCCACCGTCCGGCGGGAGAGGGACTGCTGTGGGTGAGCGGCCGTGCGGGCGCCGAACTGGTGCTCAAGGCCGCGCGTGCGGGCATCCCGGCCATGGCCGCGGTGGGCGCGCCGTCGTCGCTGGCGGTGGAACTCGCCGAGGCGGCAGGCATGACGCTCGTCGGCTTCCTGCGTGAAGCGCGGATGAACGTGTACGCGGGAGAGGTGCGGCTGACAACGGCATAGCGCGGTCATCAGTCGGATCCGCCCGGGAATGGGAATCGCGTCTGAACGACAACGCGAGCTTGTTTCCCCTTGTCTGCGATGCCTCCTCCACGGAAGATGGAGGCTCTCCGCTCCATGGAACCGGATACCCCTCGCCGTGGAGGTGCTGCATGCCCGCGTCCAGCCCTCACCCTCTGCTGCGGCCCGCCACTCGTCTGGCGATGTTCGCTCTCGCCCTCGGGTTCGGCCCCATCCCGTCTGCGATCGCCCAGCCATGGACTCCGATCCCGACCTCCGGTACCCCGCCCGCCGTGCGACGGCTCGAAGGCTTGATCGTGGACGAGCTGGGAAGCCGCATGATCGTCGTGGGCGGCGAGTACGCCGACCTGGGCACGTGGGCGCTGTCACTCGTCGGCCCGGCCGAGTGGACGAACCTCAACATGACTGCCCCTGCAGGGTCAGGGGACGGGGTACAGGCGGTCTATGACCCGGTGGGACGACGGATGGTCCTCGTAATGCCCGATTGCGCGGTCTGGGCTCTCGACCTCGCGAATCCCGCCGCGTGGCAATTGCTCATTGCCGCAGGAACCGGGCCGGCGCCCCGACGCTATCCCGTGGTGGTCCATGACGCGGCGCGAAACCGGTTGAT
>JAHFBW010000272.1 GCA_023249845.1 Candidatus Eiseniibacteriota bacterium | reverse complement strand
GGGAGCAGCGAGCCGAGCCGGCGCGGATCCACGGGATCGTAGAGCGCACGCTGCATGTGGAAGAGCGCGAAATCGGAGTCCGTGATGGGGCCCGACGGGACCCGGATGGGCTCTCAGGTGAATCGGTTGGACGCCGGCGCCGGTGTCGGGTCGGGCAGGTTCGCGGCTGGCGCCGGCACCGCCGTCGTGACCATAGCCAGGACAAGCGCCACCGCGCACGCGCGTGCCAAGGGCTCTAGAGCCCTCGCGGGATGCGATGAGCAGGGCCGGTTCGACATGGGACTCCCGTGTTATCGGCGACCGCACGTCCGGGCCGTCGGCGGATCGACGGGAGTTTCGCCGCGGCGAGGTCCGGCGGCCGCCCGGCGGGGTCGGAACGCGGATGGTAGCAGACGGCGCCCGCCTTTTTCGCAGACGTTTCCGACGCGCCTCAGTACCCCGCGCGGAGTCCCGCGCGCACCGCGAGTACCAAAGCCAGCAGAAGCGCCGCCACCGAAGCGCCCCCCACCCAGCGGACGAGGACCGGTGTCGGTCGCACTCCCAGTCGCGGTGAGAGCGGCATGAGCATGCCGATCGTGAAGCCCGCCAGGAGTCCGCTGGCGTGCGCTGCATTGTCCGTGCCCAGATGAGTGAACCCGGCGGCGAGACTCTGGAGGAGAAGGAACAGCGCGCCCGCGGCGAGAGCGCGGGCGCGGCCGACCGCGAGGCGGGTGCGCAGGCGAATGGAAGAGGCGAGCAGCGCGCCCCCCAGCGCGAAGATCGCGCCCGAACCGCCCAGGCTCACGTGCGCGGTGTCACCGTGTCGCCACACGTGCCACTGCAGGCTCCCGAGCGAAGCGGCGGCACCGCCCAGCGCGTACACGATCCAGAACGCCCAGCGCCGGAACACAGATTCGACGCTCGAGCCGAACAGGAGCAGGCTCAACGCGTTCATGCCGGCGTGGGCAACGCCCGCGTGCAGGAATGTCGAGGCGAGGAGGCGCCACGCGGTCTCGCCGGCCGCGCGACCGAGCGTGTTGGCACCCCAGGCGAGATAGGCGTTCGTGTCGCCAGTCTGGCCGCGCACGGCGAACCACAGGAACACGGCACCCCACACGAACAGCACCGTGGTCGAGCCCCACGGCAGCACGTCGCCGACCGCCCGACCCAGCTCCAAGGGTGGCGGCTCGTCGGGATCGGGTTCGATGTAGCCCGTGTCTTCGGAGTCCACCGCCGGACTCTAGCGCCCTCGCTCGTCCGAATCGATCCAGCCGTCGCGCAGTTGGATCACGCGGCTGCCGTACCTGGCGTTCTCCTCGGAATGCGTCACCTGCACGATCGTGGTGCCGCCCGTGTTCAGTTCCTGGAACAACTTCATGATCTCGCGAGCCTGGTCGGAGTGGAGATTGCCCGTGGGCTCGTCGGCGAGCAGCAGCCGTGGCCGCGCCACGAGCGCGCGCGCGATGCCCACGAGCTGCTGCTGCCCTCCGGAGAGCTGGCGCGGGTAGAGCTTCGCGCGCGCCACGAGGCCGAAGCGGTCGAGCGCCTCGGCCACGAGCGACTCGCGTTCGGGGCGTTTCACCGAGCGATAGGACAGCGGCACCTCGAGATTCTCTGCCACGGTGAGTTCGTCCAGCAGGTGGTAGCTCTGGAACACGAATCCGATGTTCTCGTTCCGGAGCCGCGCGCGCGCCTTGCCGTCCAGCGGCCCCACGTCCGCGCCACCCAGCTGGTACTCGCCGGTCCAATCGCTGTCCTGGAGTCCCAGCAGGTGCAGCAGCGTGGACTTGCCGGCGCCCGAGGGCCCCATCACGGCGACGAACTCGCCGGGTCGCACGTCGAGATCGATGCGCCGCAGCACGTGGAATCGCCCGGCGCCGTGGTCGAAGCTCTTCTCGATGTTGCGCAGGCGCACGAGCGGATCGGTGTCGCGTTCGCGCTCGGCGCGCGGCAGTGCGGACGGTGTCGTCGTCATGTGGAGCTCCTCGTGCGGCGCGGGGCGCCGCGAATTCACGCGCGTCACCCGCGCAGGCGTTTCAGGTCCTTTTTCGCGTCTTCGAGCTTCGGGTCCAGCTTCACGGCCGCGTCGATCTCGGCCATGGCCTCGCTCTTCCGCCCCTGCTTCTCCAGCGCCTGCCCGAGCCGCCAACGCGCGGCCGCGACCGACTGGGCGCCGATCTCCGGCTCGCGGAGCAGGTAGTGGCGAAGGTAGCCCTCGGCCCGCGCCGGCTCCTTGCCGTTCACGATGAGCTGTCGCGCCGCCTGGTACCAGGGTGCCAGGTGCGAGGGCTCCGCGGCCTCGGAGCGCTGTAGCACCGACTCCAGGTCCGGCCAGCGACCCTGGTACGCATACAGCGACGCCAACACCTGCCACCCGCCCGTGCGCCACGGCTCGGCCTGCACCGCCGCGAGCGCCAGCTTCTCGGACGTGGCCTGATCGCGCCACCCCGGCGCCAGCCACGAGGCCAGCGCTACCTGCGCGCGGCCATTCGGAGGTTGCACCGCCGCCGCCTTCCGGAAGCACTCCGCGGCCGCGGTGCTGTCCTTGCCGTCGAGCGCCACGTCGGCCTTCTTGAGCCAGCCCGCCACCGGGTCCACGCGCACCAACCGGTCGCCGAACTCGGCCGCCTTCTTCTTGTCGCCGCCCAGGATGCCGGGCGCGAACCGATGGAAGTCGACGAGGATCTCGAGCGCGTCCACATGGTTCGGGTCGATCGCTAGGCAGGCGTCCGCGGCCTTGCGCATCTTGCCGGCGAGCCCCGCCTGGTGGATCACGCTCGAGCGCTGAGCCTTGCGACCGTAGATCTCGGCCAGCGCGTACTGCGCGTCGGCATTCCGCGGATCCGCCGCTGCCGCGGCCGTGGCCAGCTCCAGCGCGCGCGCCACGTCTCCGCGAGTTGAAGTGATGCGCGACAGGATGGCACCCGCCTGAGCGTCGCGAGGGTTCGCGCGCAGCGCCTGTTCGCACAGCGTCGAGGCGCGCCGCAGGTAGCCCCGCTCAAACAGCGTCTTCGCACCCTGCGCCCCAGCCGGGTGGGCGAGCACGCACGCCAGGATCGGAAGTAACAGGCGGAACATCGGTGATTCACGCTTCATGGCATGACTCCAAGGGGAGCGGATCGCGGGGAGCGATCGGAACACCGGTTCACTCTCGTCGCAGGGCTTCCGTGGGATTCAATCGGCTCGCGCGCCACGCGGGGACGAACGACGCGACGCCGGCGGCAAGCAAGAGCACGGTCGAGATGCCGGCCAGCGTCACCACGCTCGGCCGCACCACGCCGAACATCGTGGCCGTCATCACCCATCCAAGCGCCAAGGCAATGGGTGCGCCGATCGCCAGCCCCACGCCCACGAGCCGCCCGCCCTCGCCGAACACAAGTCCGAAGATGTCCTCGCGCGTGGCGCCGAGCGCCATGCGCACCCCGAACTCGGGCGCTCGGCGCGCCACGTGGAACGCGATCAGCCCGTAGAGCCCGATCGCGGCCAGCGCCAACGCGAACAGGCCCAACCAGGCCATCAGCACGGCCCCGACGCGCACCCCCGAGGTGCGCTCGCCGAGGATGCGATCGAGCGTCCCCATGCGGTCCACGGGCACGTCGGGCGCCAGAGCGGCCAGTGCCCGGCGCGCCGCTCCGCCGATCGCGGCGGGTTCACCCGTCGTACGGAGCGTCACGTTCATGAACGGGGCGCCCCACTGAGCATCCGCCACGTACACCATGGGAGCGACGTCGCGCTCGAACCAGTTGCGTTTCACGTCCCGCGCCACGCCCACCACGGTATAGCTCTGGGGCGAACCGTCGGGGTCCGCGAATCGCAGTCGGCGCCCGACCGCTTCACGCTGGGGCCAGGCGCGACGCGCGAGCGTCTCGTTCACCACTACGACCGCTGGGGAATTCGCGGCGTCACCGGGCTCGATGGCGCGGCCGCGCACGATGGGCAGGCGCAGCACCTCGAACAGGCCCGGCGTCACAACGCGGATCGAGGCGCGAGGAGGCTTGCCGCCGGCGAGTTCGCCGCCTTCGGGCGTCACGGGCAGCCCGGACGTGCTCCCCGAAGACGGCAGGCTGCTGATCATCGCCGCCCCGGTGACGCCGGGCAGCGCGGCGAGGCGCTCGAGCGCGCGGGTGTGGAGTGCGCTCCGCTCTGCGGCATCGGGGTGCCGCTCGCGCTGGAGCCGGAGCTGCATCGTGAGCACGCCGTGAGGATCGAAGCCGAGGTCTGGCCCGCTCATGCGGCGAAAACCGTCGGCCATGAGCGCGCCCCCCACGAGCAGCGACAACGACAACGCGACCTCGGCCACCACCATGGTCCCGCGCGCCCGCGCATGCACGGAGCCGAGCGCGCCGGAGCCGCCGTGGCGCAGCGTCCGTGCCGCCGGCGCACGGCCGGCGTGCAGCGCCGGGATGAGGCCGAACGCGACGCCCGTGAGCAGCGTGACGGCGAACGCGTAGCCCAAGACGATGCCGTCCACGGCGATGCGGCTCCATCCGGGGATGTAGCGCGTGACCTCACCGGACATGGCGTTGCCGACGAGGCGCACGGTCACGCCGGCGACCCAGATCCCCAGCACGCCTCCCACGACCGCGAGGGATAGGCTCTCCACCAGGCTCTGGCGCGCGAGTCGCCCCGGAGTGGCGCCGATCGCGGCGCGCACGGCCCATTCGCGGCGACGCGAAGCGCCGCGCGCGAGCTGGAGTCCGGCCAGGTTCGCGGCCACGACCATCAGCATGAGGACGAGCGCGACGCAGGCGATGCGCTCGAACGTGGGCGAAATCGCGTCAAGCACGCCCTCCTGGAGCGGCTGCAACCGCGGCTCGAGGTCGCGATCCGTCTCCGGGTGGCTCGCGGATTCCGCGTGACCGATGG
>JAHFBW010000031.1:14462-19798 GCA_023249845.1 Candidatus Eiseniibacteriota bacterium | reverse complement strand
CCCCAGCCAGCGAATCCGCGGCGATGGCGCCGAGCAATACGAGTGCGTCGGTCACGGTGGCCGGGCCGCCGCGCCCGTAGCACGCGGGCCCAGGCTCCGCTGCCGCGCTCTCTGGGCCCACGTGCAGCTCGCCGCCCTGCACGCGCGCGATCGAGCCGCCGCCCGCGCCCACCGTGTGCACGTCGAGCGTCGCGCACAGCACCGGGAAACCCGCGACCTCGCGGCCGCGCTGCCTCGGAAGGCCGTCGGTCCCGGTGTCGCGGCCGCCCAGGAACGCGCAATCGGTGGACGTGCCGCCCACGTCCAGCGTGAGCGCGGTGGCGTAACCGCAGGCTCGCGCCGAGGCGAGTGCCGCGCGGAGTCCCGCGGCGGGGCCCGAGAGGAGCTGACGCACCGGTTCCTCGGCCGCGAGCGCCACTGGCGCCGTGCCGCCATGCGACAGGCAGATCTGAAGCTCTGCACCGCGGCTGCCGCGGGCGAGGCCCCGGAGGTAGCCGCGCATGCGGGGCATCAGGTACGCGTTCGTGACCGTGGTGGCGAGGCGTTCGTACTCGCGGATCTCGGGCACCAGCGCCGCCGCGCTGCTCACGGGCACGCGGAGCGAGCCGAGTGCTCGTGCGAGCCGCCGCTCGTGCGCCGGCGCGGACCACGCATGGATCAGGCCCACAGCCACCGCTTCGGGCCGCGTCGCGCGTACGCGCTTGACGACGCTCGTGACCTCGCTTGCGGTGAGTGGCGTGAGCACCTGCCCGCCCGCGGCGAGCCGCTCGCGAGCGCCGAGACGGCGTTCACGCGGAACGAGCGGTGGATCGCGCCTCGGTTCCAGCGCGTACAGCTCGGGACGGTGCTGGCGCCCGATCTCGAGCACGTCTTCGAATCCGGCGGTGGTCACGAGCGTGACGCGGGCGCCCTTGCGTTCGAGCAGGGCGTTCGTGGCCACGGTGGAGCCATGGCGCACCCGTGTGCCGCGTCCGGCGCCGGCGCGGGCCAGCGCCGCGAGCACCGCGGCCTCCGGCGCACGCGGGGTGGAGGGCACCTTGAACGCCACACGACGCCCGCCGCGCCACGCCACGACGTCGGTGAACGTGCCGCCCGTGTCGACGCCCACGGCGTCTGCGACGGGCACGATGCCGCGGCGTGCCGCGCTTGGCGCCCGGCCGCTAGGCCGACGTACGGCCACGCCTTCTCCAGCGCTCGACCACGAACACCAGCGCGATCACCACGACGAGGAGCAGCAGCACCCACGGCGGCACCGGGAACTCGTGTCCCAGCCAAGCCAGCAGCGCGAAGTACGGAATGCCGCCGAGGAGGACCGCGAGGAAGTAGCGCGGCAGCGGGTAGTGACCGGCGGCGGCGACGAGCTTGATCGGCCCGTCCGGCAGCGGCGTCGCGCGCGCGATCAATATGGCCATGAACGACGCGGACGGGGACGCCGCGAGCGCCTTGGCGACGCGCTCTCGCGACGGTGCCAAGCGCTTCGCCCACGCCCAATCGCTGCCCAGGATCCAGCGAAAGAGCAGAAGCTGCACCGTGCTCCCCGCGCCGGCAGAGGCCGCGCCGAAAACGCCCACCTGCCACGGTTCGAAACGCGGCGCGTACGTGAGCAAGAGCGGCGTGGTGAACGACGCGGTGGTGGCGTTGTCCACGAACAGCACCAGGCAGAGCACGGGCAGCGACAGCTCGGGCGGCACGAACCGCGTGAGGTCGCTCCAGAAGGCCAGCAGCACGTTGGCTTAGGGAATGACCTGGGCTCCGCTCCCGGCCCCGCCTTGCGGCGGCGCCGGTGGCGGCGGCATGTCGTTCACCGGGGTCGAGCCGGGCCGCATGCGCGCCCACCAGTTCTGCACGCTGCGCCGGCGGTATTCGCCGCGAACCAGCGCGCCCGCGCCCAGCGTGCCGAGCGCGCAAGCGATCACGAAGTGCATGAACGTGAGCAGGCCGCCCACGAACCCGAACACCGGCACCACGTGCAGCAGGTCGCCCGCGATGCGCAACCCGTGCAGCGCCACACCACCCCAGATCACGGCCTGGAGCAGGTTCGGCTGGCCGCTTCTGAAGCGCGGGAAGAGCCGGCTTCCGAGCACACCGTAGCCCACGACGCTGCCCCAGAGTGCGGACAGCACGAAGAACGCGGCGTAGGCGAGCGCCACGGCGGCGGCGAGCGGGATGCCGATGATGGTGATGCAGAGGAGCGCGATGACCAGCGCCAGCGCGATGACGCTCGGGATGATGAGCGCCCACAGCAGGAGGCCGATGATGAACGACGGACCGGGCTCCTGCTGGATGGTCTCGAGCGCGCCGCGCGTGCGCTCGGGCGCCAGCTTCACGAACGCCCACGCGAAGCCCAACATGATGAGCATGCCCACGACGTGCACCATCATCTGGACGCCAGTGCCCACCACGGCGAGCATCGGGAACAGGAGCTTGGCCCCCGGAGTGCGCGGCGCGGTGACGCGCTGGCCGCCCACGTGCGAACCGGGTTCCTCGCGCAGCACGCCGCCCACGCACACCACGTCGCCGTCCACGCGGGCCATGTCGCTCAGGCGCAGGTCGCCGCCCATGGCGGTCACGTTGCCGGTGACGTGGCCGCGCACCTCGACGTCGCCGCCGAAGCTGACGACGTCGCCCTCGACCACCTGGTCGGCCGAGACCGTGATGTCGCTGCCGAACCGCACGATGTCGCCGCTCGTCGAACGGACGGCGTGCGGCGGCTCGGGGACCTCGGGCGCGGACGGCGCGCCGGGCACCGCGGGCACGATCGGCGTGCTGCCGTCGCGGGCCGCGTCGGCACTGTCCCGCGCGGCACTCGCTCTCGCGGCGGCGCGATCGGTGCGCTCGTAGCCCGAGACGCTCTCGGGCGGCACCGGACGGAAGCGCATGGTGCGATCTTGGGCGTTCGCTCCGATGGGCAGGGCGAGCAACGCCGCCAGGGCCAGCAGGCCGGTCAGGGTGCCCGTTTGCACTCGGCGCATCTCGTGAACCCTCCACTCGTCACGCATTCGATCCCAGGGACTCTCCGCGCCGTCCGAGTCCGGCCAGCCCACCGCGCATCGCGGCGGCCAACGCCCTTGGACGGAACGGCTCCGTAGCCGGCGCGCCTGGCCGTGCCGAGCTGGTTCGCCGCCACCGGGACCGTGGCCCTGGGGCCCGGGAGTCACGGGGTTACGTCCACTGATGCCCCTCCTACGCCGGGGGGTCCTGCCGGGTTGCCGCTCGGGGCCTGAAAAACCGATGGGGAGTCGCGGCTTGCGCGACTCCCCAAGGCTACACACGAATCGACGTGGGCGTCAGTGACCCGCCGTGGAATCCGCCGACATCGTCGCCGTCGAGTCCATCGAACCCATGGCCGAGCTGTCCGGGGTCGCAGCGGGGGTCTCGGTAGCGGCGGGCGTCGTCTCCTCCGCCTTATTGCCACAGCCCACCGCGACAAACGCGAGGGCCAGCGCCATCAGCGCCAGAGCAAAAAGCTTACGCATCGTGTGCACGTTCACCTCCTCTCACACAGCCGCGCCGGCTCGCGCCGGGGACGACCGTGTTCTTATTCCGATCATCAAGTCGGGTCGTCAGAAAAAAACACCACTGGATTGCGAGCGGTGTCGGGTCGGCAGCTTCCTATCGTCTATGCATACTATGGTCGCTGCGAGGAGGCTCACGCGCCTCGCCGGGCGCACCCCATCCGAAAGCGACCCGCAGGCTAGGGACGAAGCTCCCAGTTGTCAACTGGATTCGGGCCGGGCGCGGAATCCACAGACGCTCACAAGCCTCTGCTGCCCAATCGATTAGCGAGGTGGTCCCCACTGGTGAACTCGCAGTGAGGTCGTCTCAGCTCGCAGCGAGCGCTTTTTCGAGGTCTTTTCGCAGGTCCCGAACATCCTCGATGCCCACGGACAGCCGCAGCAGCCCGTCCATGAAGCCCATGGCGAGGCGGCGCTCGCGAGGTACAGCGGCGTGCGTCATCGAGGCCGGGTGGCAGACCAGGCTCTCGACGCCGCCGAGGCTTTCCGCCCGCGTGAAGAGTTCGAAGCGATCGAACACCGCTCGGCCCGCCTCCAGGGACCCGTCCCCGGGGATGAACGAGATCATGCCCCCGAACCCGGACGCCTGGCGCTTCGCCAGCTCGTGCTGAGGATGCTCCGCGAGCCCCGGGTAGAACACCCTCGAGACGCGTGGATGCTCCGCGAGCATCGCCGCCAGTTCGCGCGCGTTCTCGTCGTGGCGCTGCATGCGAACGGCCAGCGTCTTGGTCCCGCGCAGCGCCAGGAAGCAGTCCATGGGACCCGGCACCGCGCCCGCGGCGTTCTGCAGGAAGCGGAGCTGCTCGTGCAGCGCGTCGTCATGGAGGAGCAGCGCGCCCCCGATCATGTCGCTGTGGCCGTTCAGGTACTTCGTCACCGAGTGGAACGCGACATCGGCGCCGAGCTCGAGCGGGCGCTGGAAATAGGGCGTCATGAACGTGTTGTCCACGACGACGCGGATGCCGCGCGGCCGCGCGTGCTTCGCCACCGCGGCGATGTCGGTCAGTTGCATGAGCGGGTTCGTGGGCGTCTCGATGAACACGAAGCGCGTGTTCGGACGGAACGCGCCCGTGATCTCGACCACGCTCGTGGCGTCCACGAACGTGAACTCCAGCCCGTGCCGGCGCCACACCTTGTCGAACAGGCGGAACGTGCCGCCATAGGTGTTCTGGCCACAGACGACGTGGTCGCCCGCGGACAGCGTCTGCATGAGCGTGTTCGTGGCGGCGAGCCCCGAGGCATACGAGAGCCCGTGTTTCGCCCCTTCGAGCGAAGCCAGGTTGCGCTCGAGCGCCGCGCGCGTGGCGTTGTGCGTGCGCGCGTACTCGTAGCCCTTGTTCTGACCGAGCGCTTCCTGCGCATAGGTGCTGGTCTGGTAGATGGGCGTCATGACGGCGCCCGTCGTGGGGTCGGGCGACTGCCCGCCGTGCACCGCGAGCGTGCCGATTCCGGCCTTGGGATCCAGGTGCGTCACGATTCGCCTCCCGCGATGAACTGCAGCATGTCGAAGCGGGTGAGGATGCCGGTGATGCCACCGTCGCGCTCGACGAGCACCGCCGCGTGGCGCGACGCGAGCAAGCGCGTCACGACGTCCGCCGGCTCGTCCGCGCCCACGACTGGCAGCGGCGGTCCCATGATCGCGTCCACCGGGCGTTCGAGCGACGGCGGGTCCGCGAGCGCCGAGCGCAGCACGTCGCCCTCCTCGAGCGTGCCCACGACGTCGCGCCCGCGGAACACCGGGAGCTGCGAGACCTCATGCTGCTGGATGAGCGTGAGCGCACGCTTCAGGGGCTCGCCGGCCTCGAGCCGGATGAGCGTCCG
>JAHFBW010000031.1:0-14452 GCA_023249845.1 Candidatus Eiseniibacteriota bacterium | reverse complement strand
AGCGTCCGCAGGCGCGGCGTCTTGCCCGCGGCGATGTTGCCCACGCGCACGGACGACGGATCGAGCAGGTGGTTGTCCCGCATCCACTCGTCGTTGTGGACCTTCGAGAGATAGCGTTCGCCGGTGTCGGGGAGCAGCACCACGACGAGGTCGTTCGCGCCGCGGCCCTTCGCGACCTCGAGCGCCACCCACGCCGCCATGCCGGCCGAGCCGCCCACGAAGATGGCCTCCTCGCGCGCGAGCGAGCGCGCCATGTTGAGCCCGTCGTGGTCATTGCAGCTCACCACGCGATCGATGACCGAGAAGTCCGTGGCCGTGGGGATGAAGTCCTCCCCCACGCCCTCGATCTTGTAGGTGTGCGCCTCCGACATCTCGCCGGTTTCCTTGTAGTGCTTGAGGATCGAGCCCGCCGGATCGGCGCCGATGACCTGCACCTTCTCGTTCATCTTCTTCAGGTAGCGGCCCGCGCCGGTGATGGTCCCGCCCGTGCCCATGCCGGCCACGAAATGGCTGATGCGGCCCTTTGTCTGTTCCCACAGCTCCGGTCCCGTGCTCTTGAAGTGCGCGTCGGGGTTTGCGGGGTTGTGGTACTGGTTCATGAGCACCGCCCCGGGGCGCTCGGTCGAGATGCGCTTGGCGACGCTGTAGTAGCTGTCGGGATGCTCGGGCGCCACCGCCGTGGGGCTCAGGAATACCTCGGCGCCGAACGCTTTGAGCAGGTTCACCTTCTCGCTCGAGACCTTGTCGGGCATGCAGAACGCGGCGCGATAGCCCTTCACCGCCGCCACCATGGCTAGCCCGAGCCCGGTGTTGCCGGAGGTGCACTCCACGATGGTCCCGCCGTGCTTCAACCGTCCTTCCTTCTCGGCCGACTCGACCATGGCGAGGCCGATGCGGTCCTTCACGCTGCCACCGGGATTGAAGTATTCGAGCTTCGCCAGCACCGGGCAGGGCAGGTCGCGTGATACTCGGCGCAGGCGGACCAAGGGCGTGTGCCCGACGGTGTCGAGGATGGACTCGAAGTAATGCACGCCCTCGAGGACGTTGCTCACGGGGTCGCTCCGGGCCAGGGGTGGAGGCGATGGGGAGGCCGGCGCGCCCCGGAGGAGTGACGGGGGCCGCATGCTCTGGGCCGGAGCGAAGGTAGGCGGCCAGTGCGGTGCGCGCAAGCGCGAGCCCCCGCGACCCATCGAGGTCGCGGGGGCTTCGGGCACGGCCAAGAGCTGGGCTTTAATGCATGGAGCCGGCCTTCATCTTCTCCTTGGCGGGGTTCGGCGGCAGCGTCGGCAGCGTGGCCGGACGCTTGTGTAGGATGTGCGGTTCGAACAGCGCGAAGTCGAACACCGGGCTCGACGAAGCGGTGTGACAGGTGCGGCAGGTGGCTTCGGTGATGCGCTGCGCCTGCGCCGGCATGGCCTCATGCTGCGTGCCCATGCCGTGGCAGTTCTCGCACTGCACGCTGCCGAGCCGGGTCGCGTCGTCCGCGGTCTGGAAGCCGCCCGCCTGCTTGTAGCCCACGACGTGACACGGCACGCAGTCGGGCGTGGACTCCTTCTTCACGTCCACCAGCGTCTGCCAGGCCTTCGCATGGCTCGTCGTCTGCCACTGCGCGAACTCGGGCATGTGGCAGCGCTGGCACACCTCACTGCCCACGAAGTGGTCCACGGACTGCTTCTGCCCCTGGCCCTCGCCGCCCGTTTGGAGCTGCGCCTGCGCGGCGCGCTCCTTCTCCAGCTTGCGCATCTTGTCGTTGAACGCGTCGTTGAAGCTCTTGACGAGCTGCAGGATCTCGGGCTTCTCCGGCACCTCGGGACCCAGCACGTACACGTCGTTCTCGCCGGTCTGCATGCGCCTGCCGGCGTCCAGCGTGACGATGGTGCGGCCCATGTTCTGGCCCTTCTCACCGCCGTAGCATGCCACGGTGTTCTTGATCATGCGGCCCTTCTGGAGCACGGGGATGTTGCGGCCGGCGATCAGAACGTCGATGCCGTCCACGCCGGTGACCAGGTCCTCGCTCTCGACCTTACCGAGCTGCGAGAGCAGCACGATCACCGTGGCGCCCTTCTTCCGCATCTCGGGCACCACGCGCGCGGCGGCCAGTGCCGGGTCCTCGAGCGTGAGCGAGTCGCGCGACGGGCCCAGGTCCACCTTGTCGCTCGTCAACCCGAACACGCCCACGTTGACGGTGCCCTTCTTCACGATGACATACGGCGGCACGAGCGTCTTCTTGGTCTGCTTGTCCCAGATGTTCGCGCACACCATGGGTAGCCGGGTGCGCTTGAGTTGCGAGAGGAGCCAGCCGCGGCCGTACTTCAACTCCTTCTCGCTCATGCCGGTGGCGTCGGTGCCCAGGAGCACCATGCCGTCCATGAGGAACCAGGCCTTCTCGCGATAGAGGCTGTCGGCGGCCTCGGGGAAGAATCCCCCCGCGTCCACGAGCAGCAACTGCCCGTACTGCGCCTTCAGACTGTCCCTGAAGCTCGCCCGCCGGGCGAGACCCCCCTTGGGGGTGTGTCAACCACAGGGTTCGTTCTCGCCCTTCACATCGTTCGTCGAGAGGATGATGAGCTTGTTGGGCTCGATCACCTTCGCGGGGCCGGAAGCGCCCACAAGCGCGGCAGCTATAGCGAGCGCCAATGCGGCGGCGGCAAGCCGAGAGTGGAGCGACGTCATGGTGGCTCGGGTCTCCTGGACGGGAGCGGCGCGTTCCCGGGACGAGGGACGGTACGGATCGGGCTGGCCGACAAGTCTAGGCAGGCCGCTCGCGGGGGTCAAGGTCAAGTCCTCGTGTGGTTTGTGCGACTAGGGTGCCTGTGGCGCTGCGGCCGCGGGCGGCTGTGCGTTCTTCACGTAGCGATCGAACCATTCGAGCGCGCGCGCCCAGTAGTCCAGCACGGTCTCGCGAGCGGCCGGCCCGTGGTCCTCGTACGGATACTCCACGAGCTGCACCGTCTTCCCGAGCCCGTTCAGGGCCTCGAACAAGCGCTGGCTCTGGATCGGGTTCGTGCCCACGTTGGTATCGTCCAGGTTGTGCGCCAGCAGGAGTGGAGCGTCGATCTGCTGGGCGTACAGGAACGGAGACATCGCGAGATAGGTGTCACGTGCTTCCCACAGGTTTCGGGTCTCGGCCTGGAACGTGAACGGCGTGAGCGTGCGGTTGTAGGCCCCGTCGCTCGCCAGGCCGGCACGGAACAGCTTGGTATGCGCCAGGCAGTTCACCGTGGAGAACGCCCCATAGGAGTGCCCGCCCACACCAATGCGGTTGCGATCGGTGAAGCCACGGCGCACGCACTCGTCCACGGCGGCCTGCGCCGAGCGCCTGAGTTCCTCGACGTACTTGTCGTTCGTGCCCACGATGGCGAGGTCGGGGCGCACCACGGCATAGCCCTGCGTCACCAGCACCTCGGAGTTGAGCGCGCTCTGTGACGGGAACCGGTTCGCCGACGTGCGGTTCTCGGACGCCGCCGCCGCTGAGCGGAAGTCGTTCGGATAGATCCAGAAGATGGTGGGCAGCGGGCCCTGCTCGGGCTTCCAATCCGGCGGCAGCACCACCTCGGCGTTCAGCATCACGCCGTCGTCGCGCTTGAACTTGAATTGCTGGCGCGGCGCACGCGACAGCGCCTGGAGCGGGTTCGTGAACGCGCTCACCGCCATGCCGCTCGGCTCGCCCGCACGGCGCAGGAACCAGTTGGGCGGCTCGGTGGCGGATTGGGCGAGGGTCAGGAAGCGCCTGCCGTCGTCGGCGAGCAGCGTGACTGGAGCCTCGAGCCTCGTGGCCTCGCTCTCGAACAGTCGCGCGGGCTTGCCTCCATCAAACGCGCAGCGATCCAGGAACGGCCGCTGGCCGTCGTCTCGGAACCCATCGCCGAATCGGAAGAAGGCCTTGCCGTCGGGCGTCACCCGGAGCACCTGCGCGTGGCGATCGCTTTTGAACTCCATGCGGCCGGGGGCGTCGTACGCGCCCTCGGTCGAGCGGTAAACGAGCGTGCGGCGTTTGGAGGGATCTTTCACGTCGAGCCAGGATTCGCGCTCGGCGCGACGCGGAAGGTAGTCCTCGTAGAGCACGAGACGGGCGCCGTCGGCCGTGAACGCCATGCCGTCGAGCGGGAACTCGGCGCGCGCCACCTCGTGCGGCTGACCGGTGAACGGCGCGTCGAGCCGCATGACACGGTCGGCCCCGGGCGGCGGAAGCGACGTGTCGCGAACCGCGGCCTGCGGCGAGGCGCCCGGCGCGTCCGCCCACGACGCGCACCACAGCGAGCGCGCATCAGGCGCCCACGTGAAGTCGCGCAAGCCCAGTGGCGCCACGCTCGCCACAGCGCTCCGGTCATTGAGCGGGATGTCGGCGAGTGCGATCGGAGTGCCGGACGGCGTACTGATCTGCCACAGTTCGACCGTGCGCGGGAACAGGTAGGCCGGGAATCCGAGCGGCGCCGGCAGCTTCAACCGCTCGACCACCATCCACTTCTCGTCCGGTGAGATCTCGGCGTTCGAGAACGCGAGCGGCGCGCCGAGCGGGACCGCGGCGCCATCCAGCGGTACGCGAGCGATCTGAGTCGTGGTGATGAACGCGAAGCGCTCCTGGTCGTCGGCCGAGCGCAGGACGTCACGTGCCGTGCGTTGCGGCGTGGCACGCCCCGCGGACTTGCGCACGGACGGACCCTCCGGAACGCGAGAGCCCTCGGGCCATGCTTCGGCGGATGCCACCACGAGCGTGGCAAGCACCGACTTGTCGTCGTTGGACCACTCGAGAAGTCCACTCACGGAATGGAGCTTCACGCCTTCGATGCGGCGCGCGTCGCCGGTGGCGGCCTCCACCACCCACAGCTCGCCGCCGCCCGGCGCGTACGCGACGCACGCCACGCGGTCGCCGCGGTTCGACCAGCGCACGGTCCCGAGCGCCACGTCCTTCGGGAGCTTGGCGCGCACCTGTGATCCGTCCGCGACCTTGTAGAACGTGAGACCGGACGCGGCGTTCTTGAGACCGGTGCGGTTCGCCCACAGCTTGGGCAGCACCTCGAGGCCGGCGAGCTTCTGCACGGGTTCGGCGAGCGTCGAGATCGGGATGAGCGAGCGCAGGTCGGGAACCGCCAGCCAGGCGCCGTCCGGAGAGCTGTTCGGAGCGCCGCGCGGCAGTCTCGGCGCAGTGAGCAGTTCGGAGATGACGGGTGGCGGCACGCGGTAGTCGGAATCATCCGCGGCGCGGGCCGGCGGTGCCACGGAGATCGCGGCGAGCAGGAGCACGAGGGAACGGAGGCGCATGGGGGACTCCTCGGGCGGCAGGTGGAGGGGGCGCGTCGGGCGCGGGCCCACGCCGGCGAATCTAGCGGCTGTTCCGAGGTGCGGCGAGGCGAATCTTCGCGGGTACGGACACCTGCCCGTGCCACTCTCGAGCGTGCGGGTGCGAGCGCGATGCGCGCAAGTCCGATACCCTGAGCGGCATGGACACGAACTACGAGACGCTCCAGGAGACCGAGTGGGCCGAAGTGGACCGGATCCACGAACTTCTGGACGAGGGCGAACTCGATGCCGCGCGATCCGCGTTGGACCAGCTTCTGAGGAAGCGCCCCGATCACCCCGATCTGCGCATCGAGGACGCCACACTCAAGCTCGAGGAGGGCGAACCGGACCAGGCGTTGGCCGCGCTCCGGGGCGCCGAGCGCTCAGCCGACCCCGCCAACTACTTCTACCTGCGCGCCGCCGCTCACCATGAGTTGTCGCGATTCGCCGAGGCCGAAGCCGACGCGCAGCGTTCCATCGCCGTCTATCCCGGCAACCCGCTGGCGCATGACCTGCTCTCGCGCGTGCGAGAGCACCTGGGGGACGCGAAGGGCGCGGCCGAGGCGTCCGAAGCCGCGGCGGAGCTGGATCCCGAGAACTTCCCGGAGCCGCTCGAGGTGAGCGACCAGGCGTTCGACGAGCTGGTCGAGAAGGCGGTCGCCGAGCTGCCCGAGAAGGTGCGTCGCAAGTTGGACGAGATCCCAGTACTCGTGCAGCCGCTGCCGACGACGGAGATGCTCGGGGAGGAGAGCCCGCCGCTGACGCCGGACCTGCTGGGACTGTTCGTGGGGCGGCACTTGTTCGCGCAGCTGCCCACGGCGGTACCGGGCGCGCCGGGCGCGATCTTCCTGTTCCGCCGGAACCTGCTGCGAGCGTGCTCGGACGTCGAGGAGCTGGCGCGCGAGATCCGCGTCACCGTGCAGCACGAGGTCGGCCACCTGCTCGGTCTCGACGAGGACGAGCTGGAGGACTGGGGACTGGCGTAGCGATCTCGACTGCGTCGCTCACTCGATCGTCACGGTCCCCTTGAACATGTCCATGCCGCACGCGTAGTGAATCGTGCCATGGCTGACGCCCGAGAGATCGACCCGAACGGGCTGGTCCAGCGGCAGGTCGTACTTGCGACCAGTCTCGGCGAAGATCGCTTCGGTGGCGCACGTGCGCTCGGTCTTGCGGGTCATCACGAGCACCGCGGCCTGGCCCTGCTTGATCGTGACGTTCTTGGGTTCGAATCCCTTCTCGGTCACGGCCACCTGGATCTCCTTGGGGCCCGAGGCCGCGCAACCGACGACTGCGACGAGCAAGGCGAGCAAAGTCAGCGCGAACAGCCGACGCATGGAAAGTCTCCTTCGTAGTGCGTGATCGGGTGGAGTGCTGCGTTTCATCGAAAACCCTTGAGTCTCAAACTCGACATCACGACCGACACGCTCGAAAACGCCATCGCGAACGAGGCGAGCATGGGATGCAATGTGCCCTGCCAACCCAGGATCGGGCCGACGACGCCCGTGGCGGACAGGAGCGGCACGAGCGCGCCGGCCGCGACGGGAATCAGCACGACGTTGTAGCCGAACGCCCAGAACAGGTTCTGCCGAATGACCTGCATCGTGCGCCGCGCGAGGCGCAGCGCGTCGGGAACGGCAGTGAGGTCGCCACGGAGCAGCGTGAACGCACTCGCCTCCATGGCCACGTCCGTGCCGCTCGCCATGGCGAGGCCCACATCCGATTGCGCGAGCGCGGGTGCATCGTTCAAGCCGTCGCCCACCATCGCGACACGCCGGCCCTCGCGTTGCAGCCGTTCGATCTGCGCCGATTTCTCGTTCGGCATCACGCCGGAGAGCACGCGCTCGGGCGCGATACCGACCTGTGCTGCCACCGCGGCCGCAGTGGCCACGTTGTCCCCGGTGATCATCCACACCTGAAGCCCACGCCGGCGCAACTCTCCCACCACCCGAGCCGCTTCGGGCCGCGCCGCGTCGGAGAGGCCGAGCAGGCCCAGGAACTCGCCCGCCTCGGCCACGGCCACCACGCTGCGGCCGGCGGCGGCGAGGCGCTCGCGCTCGGCGGCGAGCGAAGCATCGCTGGTGCCGAACTCGGCGAGCATGGCGGAGGAGCCAACGGCGATGGCGCGGCCACCGGCGAGCGCGTAGGCCCCGCGTCCGGGACTGCCTCCGAAGTCCTCGATCTCGCGCGGCTCCACACCTCGCGCTCTTGCACCGCGCACGATCGCGAGCGCCAGCGGATGCTCGCTTCGGCTCTCGGCCGTGATCGCCGCGGATAGCAGACGAGCTTCGTCCGCTCCCGGAGCCACGACGAGGTCGGTGAGCTGTGGCGCACCCAGAGTGAGCGTGCCCGTCTTGTCGAACACCACGGCGTCCAGCCGTTCCGCTCTCTCGATGGCACCCGCGTCGCGGGCGAGCAGACCCAGTTCCGCGCCCCGGCCGGTCGCGGTCACGAGCGCGGTCGGTGTCGCGAGTCCCATCGCGCACGGGCACGCGACGATCCACACCGCCACGAGCTTCAGGAGCGAGCCGGTGAATCCGGCGCCGGCGAACCACCAGACCGCGAACGTCACCAACCCGACAGCGACCACGACGGGCACGAACACCGCGGCGACCCGGTCCACGAGATGCTGAACGCTCGCCTTGCTCGTCTGCGCACGCTCCACCATCGCCACCACCTGGAGCAGAAGCGAGTCCGCACCGACGCGTTCGGCGCGCATCTGGAACGCTCCCATGCCATTCAGCGTGCCGCCGATGACCTGGTCGCCGGGCTCCACGGGGACCGGGACGGACTCACCGGTGACGAGCGCGCGATTCACGGCGGAACGGCCGTGAAGCACGACCCCGTCCACCGGCACGCGATCGCCCGGCCGCACGAGCAGCACGTCCCCCGGCAACACGCGGTCCAAGGGCACGGACTCCTCCAGCTTCCCTCGAACGCGGATGGCTGAACGCGGGCGAACCTCGAGCAGCGCCCGCATCGCGCGCGACGTCGAAGTGCGCGCACGCGCTTCCAGCAGCCGGCCGAGCAGGATCAGCGCCACGATCGTGGCCGACGTGTCGAAGTAGACGTCCGGCACCGACGCCGCGCCATGCCCGCCATGCAGCGGCACCTCGATGCCGGTGAACAGCGCGACCGTGGAGTAGCTGAACGCCGTGAGCGTGCCGAGGCCGACGAGTGTGTCCATGTCCGGCGCTCGCTTGAGCGCACCCCGGGCGAGGCCGCGCAGGAACGGCCAGCCGGCCACGAACTGCACCGGTAGCGCGAGCAGGAACTGCGCGAACGCCTGCTGCCAAGCGGTTCCAGGCAGGAGCCCGGGTGCCATGAGCCCGGCATGTGCGATGACGAACACGAGCGCGGCACACGTCGCGGCCAGCACGAACCGGCGGTATGCCGTGCGCTCCTCGCGGTCGCGCTCGAGCTTCTCGCGGTCGTCCACAGCGGCGGCCGTGATCGGGTAGGCGTCGTAGCCGGCGTCGCGGACGGCGGCGACGAGTCGGCGAGCGAGCGAGCCTTCCGCACTCTCACCCGGCTCCGTCGCCGCCCCCGTGACCACGTCCGCCTCCGCGCGCTGTGTCGCCAGGTTCACACGCGCGGCCAGCACGCCCGGCACGCCAGCCATGGCCTGCTCGACGCGCGACACGCACGATGCGCAGTGCATCCCCGAGACGCGCAGCCGAACGGTCTCCTGCGCGGGAGGGGCTTCGCTCTCGCGCCGGATCGCGCCGAGCGGCACGAACGCTGACGTGCTGGGCGTGCTGCTCGAACTCACGTGCGACTTTCCTCCTGTCGCGAGCGAATCGGGTCGGACTTCGACTCGCGTCCGCGACCATTCCTGCGGGACCACTCGCGCCAGCGCCACCACGTGTAGATCACCGGGATCACCTCGAGCGTCAGGAACGCGGACGTGAAGAGACCGCCCACCATGGGTGCCGCCACGCGCTTCATGACGTCCGCGCCTGCGCCTTGCGACCACAACAGGGGTACCAACCCGATCATCATGGTCGCCACCGTCATGAGCTTGGGCCGCACGCGCTGCACCGAGCCCTCGAGCGTCGCCTCCACGATGTCATCGAACCCCTGGATCCGGCCCGCGGCCAGCGCGCGGCGGTAGGCGACGTCGCAGTACACCACCATGACGACGCCGGTCTGCGTGGCGAGGCCCACGAGTGCGATCAATCCCACCCACACCGCGGTGGACAGATTGTAGCCGAGAAGCGCCAGCAGCCAGATGCTGCCCACCAGCGCGAACGGTACCGACGCGAGCACGATGAGCGCCGGGGCAAGCTGTCCGAAGTTGAAATAGAGGAGGAACACCACGAGCAGCAGCGTGAGCGGCACGAGCCATCTCATGCGAGCCTGCATCTGCTCCAGCAGTTCATACTGTCCCGTCCACTTGAGAAACGTTCCGGCCGGCAGCTTGAAGTCGCGCGCCACGGCCCGCTTGGCGTCGTCCACGTAGCCGCCGATGTCGCGGCGCGTGGCGTCCATGTCCACGTATACATAACCCACGAGCATCCCGGCTTCGTCCCGGATCATCGGGGGGCCATTCACGATGCGCACGTCGGCGACCTGGCCGAGCGGCACGTGCGCACCGCCGCTTCCTCCCACGCGCTCCCCACCCCCCGTGCTCGCCGCCATGTCACCCATGCCACCGCCCGTGGCCGCAGCCCGCCCGAGCGGGACCAGCACCTGACGAAGTTGCTCCACGTCCTGCCGCAGGCTCGCCGGATAGCGCACGTTGATCGAGAAGCGTTCGCGCCCCTCGACGGTGACCTCGATGGGCTCGCCCCCGATGGCCGCCTCGATGACATCCTGGACGTCACCCAGCGTGAGGCCGTATCGCGCCAGTGCCTCGCGATCCGGGACGATATCCACGTACAGGCCACCCGTGTTGCGGTCGGAGTACACGCTGCGAGTGCCGGGGACGGCGGCCAGCGTGCGCTCCAGCTCCACGCCGACATTTTCGATCTGGGCCAGGTCCGAACCGAAGATCTTCACGCCGATCGGCGTGCGCACGCCGGTCGAAAGCATGTCGATGCGCGTCTTGATAGGCATCGTCCACGCGTTCGTCCAGCCGGGAAGTCGGACGCGGTGGTCGAGTTCGGATACCAACTCGTCCCAGGTCAGCCGCCGCTGGTCTGGCCACAGCACACGAAGCGCGGGACGTGTCCACTGCGGCGCGCGGCCGGACCACCAGCGCGAGTGCTGCACCATGCGCCATTCGTCGCGGGGCTTCAGTTTCACAACGGTCTCGACCATGGAGAGCGGCGCCGGATCCGTGGGCGTGTTCGAGCGTCCGGCCTTGCCGAACACG
This sequence comes from Candidatus Eiseniibacteriota bacterium, assembly GCA_023249845.1. Taxonomy (GTDB): domain Bacteria; phylum Eisenbacteria; class RBG-16-71-46; order RBG-16-71-46; family RBG-16-71-46; genus JAIOPA01. The sequence continues at coordinate 3,855 of JAHFBW010000031.1, read as the reverse complement.
CGCTCGACCTCCGGAAACTCCCGTATCAGCTGGTCCTGGATCTGCAGGCTCCTTTTTGCTTCTTCAATGGACAGATTGGGAAACGTCGTCGGCATGTACAACAGGTCGCCCTCGCGGAGCGACGGCATGAATTCGTGTCCCAGCCGCAGCGACATGGGCACGGCCGAGAGCACCGCGGCGAGCCCGATCGCGATGGTGGTGCGCGGGTTCTTGAGCGCCACCCACGCGAACGGCCGGTAGATCGAGATGATGAACCGTGACACCGGGTGCTCGTGTTCGTGCCGGATCCGCCCGCGCACGAAGAACGTCATCAGCGCGGGCGCCAGCGTCACCGACACGATCGCCGCGAACGCCATGGCGAACGTCTTCGTGAACGCGAGTGGCTTGAACAGCCGGCCGGCCTGCCCGTTGAGTGCGAAGATGGGCAGGAACGACACGGTGATGATGAGCAGCGAGAAGAAGATGGGCGGGCCCACCTCTTTGGCCGCCTCGATGACCACGCGTCTGCGGTCGCTGCCGGGCGGAGCGGTCTCCAGGTGCTTGTGCGCGTTCTCCACGAGCACGATCGCGGCGTCCACCATGGCGCCGATGGCGATCGCGAGTCCGCCCAGACTCATGATGTTGGAGTTGATGCCGAGCAGGTGCATGGGCACGAACGCCAGCGCGACGGCGAGCGGCAGCGTGAGCACCGGCACGAGCGTGCTGCGCAGGTGGAGCAGGAACACGAAGATGACGAGGCTCACGACCACAGCCTCTTCGATCAACGTGTGACGCAGCGTCTCGATGGCGCGCGTGATGAGCGAGGAGCGGTCGTAGACCGTCCGCACCTCCAGCCCATCGGGGAACGAGGGTTTGAGCTCGGCCAGTTTCTTCTCGATGCGCGCGATGACCTGCGCCGCGTTCTCGCCGTAGCGCATGACGATGGTGCCGCCGACCGCCTCGCCCATGCCGTCCAGCTCGCCCACGCCGCGCCGGATCTCGGGACCGAACGAGACTCGGCCCAGGTCGGCGACCCGGATGGGCGTGCCCGAACGCCGGTCCACGCCGACCGCGACACGGCGCAGGTCGTCCAGCGAACGCACGTAGCCGCGGCCGCGAACGAAGTATTCGCGTCCTGACATCTCGAGCACGCGCCCGCCGACCTCGCGGTTGCTGCGGCGGATCGCGCCGGAGACGTCGGCGACCGAGAGCCCGTACGCGTGCAGCTTCGCCGGGTCCACCTCGACCTGGTACTGGCGCTCGTAGCCGCCCACACTCGCCACCTCGGCGACGCCCGGCACGCTCGCCAGCGCGTAGCGCAGGTGGAAGTCCTGGAATGCACGCATCTCGGCCAGGTCGTGCTTGCCGCTCTTGTCCACGAGCGCGTACTGGTAGACCCAGCCCACCGCCGAGGCGTCGGGCCCGAGCGTGGGGGCCACGCCGTCGGGGAGCCGCGCGCGAATCGTGCTCAGGTACTCGAGCACGCGGCTCCGCGCCCAGTAGAGGTCGGTGCCCTCCTCGAAGATGACGTAGATGAAACTCATGCCGAACATGCTTTGGCCGCGCACCGCGGTCACCTTGGGCGCCGCGAGCAGGCTCGACACGATGGGATACGTGACCTGGTCCTCGACCAGGTCGGGACTCCGCCCCATCCATTCCGTGAACACGATGACCTGCGGATCCGAGAGGTCGGGGATCGCGTCCACCGGCACCTGCCGCAGGGTGAGCACGGCGCCCACGAACGCGAGCAAGGACAGCACCACGACCAGCATGCGCCGCGTCGCGCACCATTCGATGAGTTTGGCGATCATCGCGACCTCAATGTGCATGCCCGGGCGGCGTGGTGCTCGCGCCTGGCGTGGTGCCCGAGAGGCCCGCGATCGCGGCCTTCAACCGGCTCTCGGAGTCGATGAGGAACGAGGCGCTCGCCACCACGGTGTCCCCCTCGCTGATCCCTCGCAGAACCGTGACGAGGTCGCCGTCGCCGCGACCGGTCCACACGCGCCGCGGCTCGAAGTGGCCCTCGCCGCGCGCGAGAAACACGTACGACACCTCGCCCGTGTTCACCACCGCTTCCGCCGGGACCACGAGCGCGCCGCCGCGCGCCGAGCCCGCGTCCACCTTGCCGTACATGCCCGGGCGAAGCAGCCCCTCGCGATTGTCGAGCGCCAGGCGCGCCTTGAGCGTGCGCGTCTCGTTGGACACTGTCGGGTAGATGAAATCCACCGCGCCGTCGAACACGCGGCCCGGCAACCCGTCTGCCGTGAATCGCGCGCGGTCACCGACGTGCACGCGACCGATATCGCTCTCGTAGAGGTCCACGAGCACCCAGACGCGCGACAGGTCCGCCACGGTGTAGAGCGGCATGTTCGCCTCGACGTACTGCCCCGCGACCACGCTGCGCTCGAGCACCGTGCCGGAGAACGGGGAGGGCAGCGTCAACCGGGACGATGCGACGCGCTCCCGATCCAGGCGTGCCACCTCGGCGTCGGGCACGCCCATGAGACGCAGCCGCTCGCGCGCGGCATCGTGCGCGCCGGCGTCGTGACCGCCCGGCGTGCCGTCGCCACTCGCGATCAGGTACTCGCGCTCGCTCTGGTAGAGCTCCGGGCTGTAGAGCGTCAGCATGGGCTGACCCGCGAGCACGCGTTCGCCGGTGCGATCCATGGCCACCTCCTGCACCCAGCCCGCGACACGAAGCTGCACGCGCTTCAAGCGTGTCTCGTCCGGCGTGATGAAGCCGACGAGCGGTACTCCCTCGCCCAGCGCGCCACGGGCGGCGACCGCAAAGCGAACGCCGATCCGCTGCACGCGCGCCGCCGGGATCTGCACCGACGTCAGGCCAGGGACGTCGCCGTCGTGGCCGGCGTGCGACGCGGCGTTGCCGGTGGGGATGAGCTCCAGCTGCATGCCGCAGATCGGGCACTCGCCGGGCTTGTCGCTCGTGTAGCTCGGGTGCATCGGGCAGTAATAGCGCGCGTTCCGGGTGGAGCTTACAGAAGCAGGCGCGCGGCTCTCGCCCACGCGCCACGCCACGAAGCTCGCGATCGAGACCAGCGCCAACAGCGACAGCCCGCCGAACAGCGCCCAGCGGACGACGTTCATGAGCTGGGCGCCCGGCGGGGGTTCGTGGCCGGTTGGCAGCGTTGAACGTGGCATCTCGCTCATGGTGTCCTCCTCGGAGCGCGGGCGACGGGCACGCGCAGGCCGAACAGCTCCGCGCGCGCGGTGACCGCGAGCAATTGCGCGAGCAATTCCGCCAGTTCCTGGCGCGCCCGCGTGACGTCGAGTTCTTCGATGTACGTGGCGTGCGCGGCCTCGAGCACTCCTGTCAAGTCGGTTCCGCCGGCCTCGTACGCGCTCCACGCGGCCGCGAGTGCGCGGCGCTGTGTCACGAGCACGGTGTCGGCGAGCAGCCTCGCGACGCGGCGCGCGGCGGCTTCGCGGTCGCGGAGGGACAAGAGCGCGGCGCCGAGCGCCAGCGTCTCGGCGCGCCGCTCGGCCGACGCCGCTTCGGCCATGGACGACATCTCGGCCGCCTCCGCGCCCTGCCGGGAACCGTTGCCGATGGGCAGCATCAGCCCCAAGCCCGCGCTCCACATGTCGTCCTGCGGGATGGCGCCGCCCTCGAGGTCCTTACGGAAACCGTAGGACGCGCGGAGCCGGAGCTCCGGCCAACCCATGCGACGCATGGCCGCTGCGCTGCCGCGCTTCGCCGCCTCGCGCTCGACCGCCGCCCGCACTCGCGGGTGCGACGCGACGATGTCGCGCCACGCGGCGGCGGAATCGGGCGCCAGCATCTCGGGTGGCTCGGCCAGCTCTTCGCGCACGCCGCCGGCTTCACGCCCGCGTACCGCGTCCAGTCGCGCGCGGGCC
>JAHFBW010000271.1 GCA_023249845.1 Candidatus Eiseniibacteriota bacterium | reverse complement strand
CGTAGGCGTCCGCCACGTCGTCGCGATGGACGAGGCTCCAGTGCTGGGAACCGTCGCCGGGATAGGTGACGGTGTGCGCGTCGTGCGCCTCGGCGAACCATCCGCCAAGGATGCCGCGATGCTCGCCGTACACCCTGGCCGGACGCAGCACGATCACGTCCACCTCGTGCGCTGCGAGGTCGAGCGCGATCTCCTCGTGCGCGGCGCGCCACTGCATGAGCGCCAGCGGCGCCAGCGGCGTCTGCTCATCGGCATGGCCCTCACGGCCGTGCCCGTGCACGCACAGGTCGCTCGTGTACAGCACGCGGCGCACGCGGCCATCGAGCGACGCGACGCGCAACGCCTCGAGCGCAGCATGGTCCAGGTCAGCGGCGCCGTTCTCCCCGTCGAACGCGGTATGAACAGCCGCATCGCAGTTCTGGAGGACGCCGCACCATTCGCGATCGTTCATGAGGTCGCCGACGACCGGGACGACCCCGATGGCCTCCAGCGAGGCGGCTCGATCGTGATGGCGGGTGAGCCCGTAGACGTTATGTCCCTTGCGCGCCAGCCGCGCGGCTACCGCGCCACCGATGTAGCCGGTGGCTCCCGTCACGAAGATACGCTCGCTCATGGCTCCGCTCCCTCGGCCCACGCGAATCCCGCCATGGTTTCGGCCCGACCGGGTCGGGCTTGAGGCCGGAGTTCAGGGAGCGTGGGTCCTGCTCAATCAACGCTTGGGATGCGGCACTATTCCGTCGCGTTGGTCAGGGCCGCGCAAAAAGCCCCACGCGAGTGCGCGCGCCCGACTTACCGCGGAGGCACGTGACTTCGTTCTCCGGATGTCGCCGTCGGGCGATCACGCGAGCGGGCGGCGGAAGCAGAAACGAAGCGCTCGCGCCGTGCGTGGCACGTGGCTCACGTCCCGCGGTAGGTGCAGCGCGCCGCGCACGTCTCGTGCACGGTGATGGCCGCGAGGTGCGGCACCAGCGGGCCGAGGCGTCGCCACAGCCATTCGGCCAGCACCTCCGACGTGGGGTTCTCGAGCCCCGCCACGTCGTTCAGCACGCGGTGATCCAGCTCCTGCTTGAGCACGGGCTCAACGCGCGCCGCGATCTCACCGAAGTCCACGAGCCAGCCGAGCTTCGGATCCACCTCGCCCGCGACACACACCTCGATGCGGTACGAGTGGCCGTGCATGCGGAAGCACTTGTGGTCCGCCGGCACCATGGGCAGGCGATGTGCGGACTCGAAGCGGAAGTCCTTCGTGAGCTCGACGTGCACGGTGGTCGTGTCCTTCAGGCCAGTGTGGCGTAGCGCGTGGGGTCCGGAACACCCGCCTCGCGGAAGCCTTTCGCGCGGAGCTGGCAGCTGTCGCATTCGCCACACGCGAGGCCCGCGGGCGAAGGATCGTAGCACGAGTGCGTGAGCGAATAGTCCACGCCGAGCGAGAGTCCCAACCTCACGATTCCCGCCTTGTCGAGCGCCATGAGCGGCGTGTGCACCTGGAAGCGAGCGCCCTCCACGCCGGCCCGGGTCGCAAGTGCCGCCAAGCCCTCGAATGCGCGCACGAACTCGGGCCGGCAATCGGGATAGCCCGAGTAGTCGAGCGCGTTCATGCCCGCGACGAGGTCGGTGGACCCCAGCGTCTCGGCGAAACCGAGCGCAACACCCAAGAAGATCGTGTTACGAGCGGGCACGTAAGTGGAAGGGATGCCGGTGGTGAGTGCTGCGACGTCACGCCGCTTCGGGACTGCCCTATCGGAAGTGAGCGACGAGCCGCCGAGCGCGCGCAGGTCCACGCGCACCTCGCGATGGTCGCTCACACCGAGCGCGGCGGTGACGCGGCGCGCGGCCTCGAGCTCGACGCGATGGCGCTGTCCGTAGTCCACCGCCAGCGTGTGGCAGACGAAGCCCTGTCCGAGCGCCCACGCGAGACACGTGGTGGAATCGAGGCCGCCCGAGAGCAGCACGACCGCCGGCCGGCGGGCTGGCGGGGGTGAACCTTGTGCGCGCGTGTCGGTCATACGCCGCGCTTGGCGCCCCACAACCACACGTGCAGGCGCGGCGAGAGCCGGAAGCCCTCGCGCATACAGAGCTCGGCGAGTGCCAGCGCGCGCTCGCGCACCACGGCATCGGTCAAGCCCTCCGGCATGAGCGCCACACGTTCGGGCGGCAGTGCGTGCTCGCGGACCAGGCGCAGCACGTCGTCCTGGTCGCCGGCGGACACCACGATCTTCACTTGCGTGCGCGGGTCGGACATGAATCGCGCGGCGTGTGACCACGTCTCCGCCCAGCGAGGGGTCACGCTCGGCAGCTTGGGCGACCACACGAAGTGCAGGCGCTCGTGTTCGAACGGAGGCGGCGACACGCCGCTCGTCTCCACCTCGACGCGCGGCCACTGGCCGACCGCGGCCGCGAGCAGTCGCTCGACCCCTGGATGGGTCAGCGGCTCGCCGCCGGTCACGACCAGCAACGGCGCATCGCCCAGCGCACGGAGTGCAGCGAACGCATCAGCCAGGGCGAGCTCACGGCCGCCGCTCGACTCCCAGGTGTACTTGGTGTCACACCAGTGGCAGCCCACGTCGCAACCCTGAAGTCGCAGGAAGTGCGCAGGCATGCCCGCCGAGGGGCCCTCGCCCTGCAACGAGCGGAACACCTCGGCGACGCGGAGCGTCAGCGTGCGTGGGAGTGCGTCGGGCGCGGCTTCGCGGTTCAGGGCGCCTGGAACTCCGCCGGCGCGAACGCCGACACCGTCTCGATGCGGTTGGTGAACACGTTTACGGAATCGCGCCGGTGCGCGGTGGGGAACCACAACCCGTCGTGCTGCTCCCAGCCTTCCCACGAGTAGCCCACGGGAGGCGGCGTGTCGCCCTCGAGCACCATCTCCCAGTACTCCACGCGATGGTTCGCTCGGTTCACGAACACCCAATAGTGATCCCCCGGCGTGAGCCCGACATGATCGAACGAGAGCGCCAAACGGTCGAATGTAGCGCCCGCGATGGTCGTGTCTCCCGCGTAGCCCAGGTGGACGCCGCGGTCGCGCAACTTGTACGGCATCAGCATCCAGTAGGTGTCGTTCACCCACAGCGCCTCGGCGCGGTGCAGGAGCTTCTTGAGCGAGTCGCCCTCGATGCGATTGCCGTCCATCCACGCCATGCCGCTCGTCGTGTCGCCGACGTGGTGAATGAACGTGTATCGCTGCCCCTGCCGATTGACGCCGTCGACGCGATGCTCGCCGGTCAACTTGTTCCACGCGTGCCGCCGCGAGCTGCGCACGGAGTCGCCCACCATGGAGCCGTACGACCAGCGAAGGCCGTGGACCGTGTCCCAGTCCCGATGCCCGCCGAGCGACGTCATGACCTGGTCGGCGATGGCGACGGCGCGGGGATCGGAGCCCGCTGTGCCCGTGGCCGGGCCGCGCGCGCAGCCGGCCAGCGCGACGAGGGCTGCCGTGAACCCGGCCAGCGCTCTCAGGCGGGCGAGCGAACGCATCAGTGGCGCCCGCCGCGGTGGAGGTCGAACTCCTTCTCGCAGTTGAAACACTTCCAGTGATAGATGTCCTGGCCGGCCGGCCATGTCACCCAGTCGTGACGACCGCAGCCGGGGCACGAGATGCGCTCACGCGGGGCGGCCGGCGCGCGGCTCGAGGTGGATTCGCTCATGAGGTCCTCGGGTGGGAATGGGCAGACGAGGCAGTATAGCTTCGGTTGCGGGGACCGGCGAAGCCGCGGTCCACGGGGAAAGTTCAGCCCGGCGGCCGGCGTCCCGCGCGGCGCGAGTAGACGCCGAGGCAGCGGTCCTGGACGACACGATATCCACCCATCGCGAGCCTTGCCGCGGCCTCGTCGTGGCGGACGCCACTCTGGAGCCACACGACGCGCGGCCGGCGTTCGGGTTCGAGCGCCAAGAGTTCGGCCGCGTGGGCCGGGATCGCGCTCGAGCGGCGGAACACATCCAGCACGTCCACCCCAGGTGGCAACTCGGCCACCGTGGCGAGCGTGCGCGAGCCCAGCGCTTCCGGCACGCGCGGATTGATCCCGATGATGCGCACGCCCTCGGATGCGAGCAGGGACGGGATGCTGAACGCCGGCGCGTCGGGGTCGCGCCCATCCTTGATGCCGAGAACCGCCACGGTGCGCATGTCGCGCGCGATCGTGACCAGGTCCGCTTCGTTCTCGACCAGTTCGCCGACGTGCGCGGGCGTCACGGCGTCTCCCTCGCGCGGATCGCCGAGAGCCCCCAGGTGAGAAGCTCCGCGAGCTTGACGGTGAACTGCGAACGCGGCAGCACGGCGTCGGCGCCCGCCGCGAGGGCGTCTCTGCGAAGTTCGGTCTCGACGTGCGAGAAGAAGCCGACGAGGGGTGTCTCGGGCGCTGCCGCCTTGAGCGCGGTCACGAGCGTCACGGCGTCTCGCGTGTGGAGATCGAGGACCAGGAGCGAGGGGCGCGACTCGCCCGCCCTCGCTGCCGCGCGCTCTCGCGGCACGAGTTCGAACTCGACGCCCGCGGCCTTTGCCGTCGCGGCGATGCGCGTCGCGAAGAACAGGTCGGGCACCACCGCCAGCACGCGCCGGCCCGCGGGAGCGGTCATCGCACGCGCTCCAACGCGAAGCAGCAGAGACAAGGCAACCGGGGCCCTTGGCGCTCTGGACGAGGCATCCGACGAGGGTGCGGGGCGCCTCGCACGGCGTCAACCCCACGAGGAAGGGGCTGTGATGGTGCACGCCACCTCGCGGACCGCGCCGCGTGGCTTAAGCTCAGGCGCTCGTGAACTCGCGGCGGTCGAGCGCGCGGGCGGCGAGCGCCACCGCGCCCACCGCGAACGCCGCGGCGGCCGCGAGCAACGCTACACCCGTCGCCGGCGGGATCGGCGATGGCC
>JAHFBW010000270.1 GCA_023249845.1 Candidatus Eiseniibacteriota bacterium | reverse complement strand
GCGTCCGAGCCCAAGGCGCTCATGAGTCTGCCGCGTGTCTCGCGCCGCGTGGATCCGCAGCGCGTCTACGACTACCTGCGCTTCGGCCTCACCGATCATGGGGATGCCACGATGTTCGCGAACGTCCGCGCGTGCCCACCCGCGCACTGGATGGAGGTGAGCCTCGACACCGCGCACGCCTCGACGCCCGTGCGCTACTGGGAGCTGGCGCCTGGTGAACGCTACTCGGGCACGTTCGAACAGGCGGCCGAGAAGCTGCGCGCGCGCTTCATCGAGAGCGTGAGGCTGCACCTCCGGAGCGACGTGCCCGTGGGCGCCGCGCTCTCGGGCGGCATCGACTCCACCGCGATCGTCATGGCCATGCGCGCATTGGAGCCCGAGCTGGAGCTCCACACGTTCAGCTTCGTGGCCGACGACGCCGAGCTCTCGGAGGAGCGCTGGGTGGACGTCGCGGCCAAGGCCTGCCGCGCCACCGTTCACAAGACGCAGGCGACGCCAGCGCAGTTGAGCGCCGACCTGGACGCGCTGCTCCACGCGCAGGACGAACCATTCGGCAGCACGAGCATCCATGCGCAGTACCGCGTGTTCCAGGCCGCGCGCGAGGCGGGGATCAATGTCATGCTCGACGGCCAGGGCGCCGACGAGCTGTTGGGCGGCTATCACACGTTCGCCGCCGCGCGTCTCGCGTCGCTCGTCCGCCAGGGACGGCTCGTCGAGGCGATGAGCTACGCGGCTCGCGCGCGGCGCGGCCCGGGTCGCGGACCGCTGGCGCTCTGGGCCGGCGAGTTCCTCGTGCCGCCGGCGCTCCAGGCGCCGCTCCGTCGCATGGTGGGCCAGGAGCTCACACCCGCGTGGCTCGACCGCGACTGGTTCGTCTCGCGTGGCGTCCGGCTCGCGCCCGCCAAGTACACGTACGGCCAGGGCCCCGAGGTGCTTCGCGACCAGTTGCTGCGCGCCACCACCCACTCGAGCCTGCCCATGCTGCTCCGCTACGAGGACCGGAACTCCATGGCGCACTCGATCGAGAGCCGCGTGCCGTTCCTGACGCCCGAGCTCGCGCGATTCGTGCTGAGCCTGCCCGAGGAGTACCTGATCGACCGCGACGGCACCTCGAAGGCCGTGTTCCGCCGCGCCATGCGCGGGCTGGTCCCCGACGCGATCCTGGACCGGCGCGACAAGATCGGGTTCGCCGCGCCCGAACACCTGTGGTGGCACGAACTCTCGCCTCGCGTCGAGCGACTGCTCGCCGACGAGTCGCTGGCGAGAATCCCCGTGCTGCGCGGTGCGGCGCTCCGGGCCGAATGGCGCGCCGTACGCGAGCGCGGCGCGCGACGTGACTTCCGTGCCTGGCGCTGGGTGAACTTGATCGAGTGGGCGCATCGCACCGGGGCGGACTTCGCGTGAGTGCCGCTGCCCTGGTTGCGGAACACGCGAGCGGGCCCGTTCGCGTGGCGCACCTGACGTCCACGCACGAGGCCTTCGACACGCGCATCTTCTGGAAGGAATGTCGCACGCTCGCGCGCGCGGGCTACGACGTGACGCTTGTGGCGCCGCACGATTCGGATATGACGCGAGACGACGTGCGCATCGTGGCCGTGCCGCGTCCCGGTAGCCGCGGCGAGCGCGCGACGCTCACCGCGTGGCGCGTGTTCCGCGCGGGCTGGCGGTCGCGAGCGCACGTGATCCATGTGCACGATCCCGAGCTCCTGCCCTGGGCGCTGCTCATGAAGCTCCTCGGCCGGCGCGTGATCTATGACGCGCACGAGAACCTGCCCAAGGACATCCGGAGCAAGCATTACCTGCCGGAGCCGCTGCGCGCGCTGCTGGCCAGCGTCGTGGACCTGTTCGAGCGCGCGGCGTGCGCGTGCCTGGACGGCGTGGTCGCGGTGACGCCGGGCATCGCCAGCCGCTTTCCGCGCGAGCGCACGATCGTGCTGCGGAACTTCCCGCTGCTCGCGGAGTTCGCGGCGGCGAGGCCGGGGGAGTACGCCACGCGCCGTCCCATCGTGCTGTACCTCGGCGGCCTTAACGAGATCCGCGGCGCGCGCGAGATGGTGCGCGCCATCGGTCGCGTGAAGGATTCGCTCGGCGCCGAGCTGTGGCTCGCGGGCCGGTTCGACCCGCCCGCGCTCCAAGCCCAGCTCGCGGGCGAGCCCGGCTGGGCGCGCACGCGCTGGCTCGGCTGGCGCACGCGCGAGGAGGTGGCGCTGGCGCTCGCGGCCTCACGCATTGGCCTGCTCGTATTGCACCCCGTGCCCAATCACCTCGATTCGCTGCCCATCAAGCTGTTCGAGTACATGGCGGCGGGGCTTCCCGTTGTCGCGTCGCGCTTCCCGGCGTGGGAGCGGTTGGTGGACGGCGCCGGCGCGTTCGTGGATCCGATCGATGCCGGCGCGATCGCGGCGGAGATCGAACGACTGCTGGAGAACCCCGAGGACGCGGCGCGCATGGGTGGAAAGGGGAGAGCCGCGATCGAGCGTGAACTCCACTGGGAGCGCGAAGCCGCCAGCCTCGTGGCACTCTACGAGCGCATCACGGGCGCTCCGCGCGCGATGTCGGACGAAGCCTGAGATGCGCGTGCTCCTGGTGAGCCAGTTCTTCCCGCCGGAGACCTCCGCCGGCGCGAACCGTGCAGGCGCCATGGCCAAGGCCTTGTCTGAGCGATTCGAGCTGCGCGTCGCCACGCTCCAGCCCGGATATCCCGATCCGTCCTATTTCGCCGCGTTCGATCCGCGTGTCACCGACGCCGCGCGCGGCTTCGCCGTACATCGCGATCTCGCGTTCCGGCCGCACGAAGCCTCGCTCGTGCGCCGCGCGCTGCGCGAGATCGGGATGAGCCTGCGCCTGGTCAACGGGGTTCGTGGCTGGCGCCCCGACGTGGTGCTGGTCACCACGCCGAGCATGTTCCTAGGGCCGCTCGCGTGGTGGTGGGCGCGCCGGAGTAGCGCGCGTCTCGCGTGGGACGTGCGCGACCTCACCTGGGCGTACGCGCGCGAGAGCGTCTCGGCGGGCGGCGCGTCGCGGGCGCTGCTCGGCTTGCTCGAACGCGTCATGCTCTGGCACTTGCGCCGCGCTGACCTGGTGATCGGCGCCACCGCGGGGCTCTCGAACGTGCTGCGCCAGCAGGGGGTGCGCGATGACCGGCTCATGACGCTCTCGAACGGTGTATCACGCGAGTTCCTGGACGCGTTCACCGACGCCACGCAGCGACCCGTCGGCTCGCGCCCACGCGTCAGCTACATCGGCCTCATGGGCTACAACCACGGCATCGGCATCCTGCTCGACGTCGCGACGCTGCTGCCGCAGGCGGACTTCGTGCTGGTGGGCGACGGCCCCGAACGGCCTGCGATCGAGGCACGGCTCGCGAGTGAAGGATCCGCGAACGTGCGACTGCTGCCGTACGAGACCGACCGCGACGCGCTCGCCCGCCACTACCGCGAGAGCGATGTGCTCGTGAACCATACCAAGCCCACGCCGACGCTCAACGAAATCGTCTACCCAGCCAAGACGTTCGAGTATTTCGCGTCGCGTCGCCCTGTGGTGTACGCCGGCGTGGGCTTCGCCGCCGATCTGCTACGTGAACGCGATGTCGCCATGGTCGTGCCCCCCGGCGACCCCGAGGCACTCGCCCGCGGCATCGAGCAGGTGCTCGCGGCACCTGACGCGGCGCACGAGCGCGCGACACGCGCTCGCACGTTCGTCGAGCAGGAACACTGCCGCGAGGTGCAGCTCATGGCGTTCGTGCAGGAGCTCGAGCGGAGGTTCGGCTGACTCACGTCGCGGCCGCGGCAGCCGGGCGAGAAGGTGGCACCCGGCTCAGCATCCGGCACGCGGCTCGCACGCGCTCTTCGAGTGACGCGCCGACGAGCGTCGCGCCGTACTCGGCCGCGCGGCGGATCTCCTGCGCTCGGAACCCGAGCTTCTGCAGATAGGGCTTGAGTTCCTGGGCGCAGCCCTTGACCCGCCGCCGCTCGGCGGAGCGTTGCTTCGCCTCCTCGCGCTTCTGCCGCATGAATCCCGCCCCGTACGTGCGCTCGGCCATGTACTGGTTGTGCGCGCGACAACGCAGGCGGAGGTTGGTGACCGTCGACTCCCCGCCGCGCGCGACCGGCACGACGTGGTCGTACTCGAGGAACTTCCGAGCCTCGCAACGGTGCCCGGCCTCACTCGTGAACGTGCACTGCTCTCCGTCTCGCTCGCGGACCGCTCGGCGGGCGCTCGCCGGGACATGGCGGCCGCCCCTGATCGACCGTGCCGCGCGCGGCTGCGAGGTCGCGGCGTACTTCCGGTGCTCGAGCTTCTCGACGAGCACCCGTAGCGCGCGCTCGAGGACGGCACCCAGGTCGCCAGAGGGAAGCTGGTGCGCGAGGAGGTCCTGCGCGTGGCGCAGGTCGGCGTGCGCCGCCTGGGAGATCGTGGCTTGGATCGCGTAGCGCTTGGCGCTGCACGCCGATACCTCGGCCTTCTGTGCCGGGCGGGCGGGACTGGTGCCCGGTTGATCAACATGCCCCGGGGCATGTTCGGTCGGAGTTTCCGCCACGGCACACACCTGTGCCGGCATCTCCAGTTTCGGCGCGCGTCCCGCCAGCAGCGCCTCGATCTCGGCCTTGGTCTTGTGTGCCGCGGCCTCGATCAGTTCTTCCGCGTTCTCCAATGAGATGTGCGGCGAGAGCAGGATGACGGCCGCAAGGTGCAGCCGGCCGTCCGCGACGGCGGCGAACAGGCTCGGGCAACGCCGCGCGGTGCGGGCCGCCTGGATCCGCTTGGCGGTGCAGTCTTCGGAGAGCCGCAACTCCCCGACGCAGTAGGCGAACATCGACGGATACGCTGCCGGCAGGTAGAGCTGGCGCGCATCCACTTC
>JAHFBW010000269.1 GCA_023249845.1 Candidatus Eiseniibacteriota bacterium | reverse complement strand
CTCGTGCTCGAGGCCTCGCTCCACCTGGGCGAGCGCCTGCGCGCCGCCGGACGGCGCGACGAGGCCGTGCTCCACTTCGAACGCGCGGTGCTCCGGAGCTTCCGCGTGGCCGACCCCATGGGTCGTCATCGCCGCGCCGGCGTGCTGTCACGCCTCGCCATCCTCGACCAGGAGACGGGCGAAGTGCTGCGCGCGCGGGCCCGCTATCGCGAGGCGCTCGATCTGGGCCGTGACAGCGACTCGCAGCAGCTGCTCGGCATGCTCACGCAGGCCGCATTCAACCTCGGTCTTCTGCAGAGCGAGAGCGGTGAGGAGGAACTCGCGGTGGCGAGCTGGGAGTCCGCGATCGAGCTGGGCGAGCGCGCGGGCCAGCCGAGCGGCTGGGATCCCGCGGCCGTCGCCGCGTTCAACCTGGGGCACGTACACCTGCGTCGCGGCGAGACCGAACGGGCAAAGTACTTGTTCGGAACCGTGGAACGAGTCGCCGAACCCTCGCAGACGCCGCTCGCCCGCATGGCGTGTGCGAAGGCGGCTCTCGCGCTGGCGGCGCTCGCCGAACGCGACGGCTTGCTCGGGGCGCCCGAAGCCGAACGGCAGTACGCGCGCGCGTTGCGCTTCGGGCGCGCGTGCGGGTTGCCCGAGGGCGCGCTCGCGGCCCTCCAGGGCTCGCTGGGGTTGGGAGAACGGTTCGTCACCGGGGGCCGCCATGCCGAGGCCGCAGCCCAGTATCGGGAGGCGCTGTCGCTCGCGGCGCGCTGCGAGCCGGGCGCCGCCCGACGCTTCGACCTGTTGGCACGACTCCGCCTCGGGCAGACCCTCGCGGAGCTCGGCGAGCGCGAGACGGCCGTGCGTGAGCTCCGGCACGTCTACGAGCGCGGGCGCGGCATGGACGAGCCCGGGCTTCGCGACCTCGCAGGCCAGGCCGTGTGCAACCTGCATCGCGCGCTCGGTTCGCTCGAGCGTTGGGAGGAGGCGCGAGACCTGGCCGACGAGGCGCTCGCGTTCACGCGCACGCTGTCCTCGGGCACCGGCCGCGCGCTCGAAGCAGCCGCCACTTACGCGAGGGCGTTCCAAGCGCTGCACGACGGCCGTGCCGAGGAGGCGCTCGCCGACCTGCCCGACGTGGTACGGCTTGGCCAGGAGAGCGACACCGAGGTGGGTGCCCGCATCGCGCTCGACGCGCAGTTACTCGTGGGCCACCTCCACCGGCAGGCCGGGCGCGGCGAACCCGCGGTGAGGGCGTTCCGCGATGCGCTCGCCACGGTGCGCGACCGCGAGGTGCGCGGCCGGTCGCCGGAGTTGGACGCCATGGCCGCGATGGCACAGGTGAACCTGGGCCACGCACTGCTTGGACTCGAGCGCGCGTTCGAGGCGCGCAAGGCCTACGAGGCGGCGCTCGAGCGAGGCCGCACGAGCGGGCTGCCGAGCGGACGTGCCGCCGCGTCGAATGCCGCGCTCAACTTGGGCACGATCTCGGAGGGCGAGGAGAGCGAGGCGGCGCGGCGCGACTGGTTCGCGATGGCTCGCACACTCGGCCGCTCGAGCGCCACGCCGCTCGGCACCGAGTGCGCGAACCAGGCGGAGAAGGCGCTCGCGAGACTCGAGCGCGGCGACGACACCTAGACGCCGAATGGTGCGGTCTGGGCGTGTTCGCAGCAGCAGCTCATGAATGGCCCCCGCTGGTCGCGGGCTCCGATTGCGGCACGCGGGGAGTTCGCAGCTCGCTGCAGGCTCCGGGCGTTGCGTTCGACTGCCGCGCTGCGTATGGTGCGTGGCTGTCCGCTTCGCCCACCTCTTTCCCGGGTCCCGCATGCTCACTGCCGCCGAACTTCGCAAGCGTCTCGACCAGATCGGATCCAGCCTCGAGAGTCTGCGGAGGTACCTTTGACGTCGAGGCGCTGCGCCGCGAGGTCTCCGAACTCGAGGCGCGCATGGCGGCGCCGGGCTTCTGGGATCGCCCCGAGGACGCGCAAAAGACCGTCGCGCGCCTGAAACTCGCGAAGCGTACGGCGGACGACGTCGCCGCGCCCGAGCAATCGTTTCGGAGCCTCGGAGAACTGCTCGACTTGGCCGAGCATGAGTCCGATGAGAGCATGCTGCTCGAACTCGAACGCGAACTTGGCGCGCTCGAGACCCAGGTGAAGGCGCTCGAGACCCGCAGCCTGCTGCGCGGTGAGCACGACCGGCTGGGTGCGCTGGTCATCATCCACCCTGGCGCCGGCGGCACCGAGTCGCAGGACTGGGCCGAGATGCTCATGCGCATGTACCAGCGCTGGGCGGAGCGCCGCGGCTACAAGGTGCAGCTCCTCGACTTCCAAGCCGGCGACGAGGCCGGCATCAAGGATGCGACACTCGAGATCGACGGCGAGTTCGCCTACGGCTACTTGAAGGCCGAGTCCGGGGTGCACCGGCTCGTGCGCATCTCGCCGTACGACGCGAACGCACGCCGGCACACTTCATTCTCGTCGGTGAGCGTGCTGCCGATGCTCGACAACACCATCAAGGTGGAGATCGCGCCCGGCGACCTGCGCATCGACACGATGCGAGCCGGCGGGGCGGGCGGGCAGCACGTCAACAAGACGGAGTCCGCGGTGCGCATCACGCACCTGCCCACGGGCCTCGTCGTCCAATCGCAGGCCGAGCGCAGTCAGCACCGCAACAAGGATGCGGCGATGAAGATCCTGATGTCGCGCCTGTTCGTACTCAAAGAAGCCGAGGCGCGGGCGAAGACGCAGGCGCTCGCCGGCAACAAGAAGGACATCGACTTCGGCAGCCAGATCCGGTCGTACGTGCTGCAGCCCTACACCATGGCGAACGATCACCGCACGGAGACCAAGATCCCGGACGTCCACCGCGTGCTCGATGGCGACATCGACGAGTTCATCGACGCGTGGTTGAAAGCCCAGCAGCCCCACCAGGAGCCCGCATGATCCCCGCGCACATCTTTCGCGAGTACGATATCCGCGGCCTGCACGAGACCGAGCTCACGTCCGAGACCGCCGAGGCGGTGGGTCGCGCGTTCGCGACGCGCATCCGTAGCGAGGGCGGCTCGCGCGTCGCACTCGGCCAGGACGTGCGCCCGTCGTCGGAGCGCTTGGCGCGCGCGGCCGAGCGCGGCATGCTCGCCGCCGGGTTCGCGGTGGAGCGCGTCGGCGTCGTGCCCACGCCGGCGCTCTACTACGCCGTGGCCTCGCGCGGCCTGGACGGCGGCATGCAGATCACGGGGAGCCACAACCCGCCCGAGTTCAATGGCTTCAAGATGACGAAGCAGAAGCTGCCGCTCTACGGCGCCGAGATCCTCGAGATGCGAAGCGCCATCGCGGCGGGCCGGCTGAACAGCGCCGGCGGTGGCACGTGGACCGAGAAGCCGATCCTGGACGAGTACCGCGCGATGCTCGTGGAACGCTGCAAGAGCGCGCGTGGGTTGCGCGTGGTCATGGACTGTGGCAACGGTTGCGCGGGCACCGTCGTGCCCCAGGTGTTCGAGCGCATGGGCCACGAAGTCACGCCGCTGTTCGCCGAGCTGGACGGGCGCTTCCCGAATCACCTGCCGGACCCCACGGTGCCGTCGCTGCTCGTGGACCTGCAGCGCAAGGTGCAGGAGACAGGGGCCGAACTCGGGATCGGCTTCGACGGCGACGCCGACCGCATCGGCGCCGTGACGGGCACCGGCCGAATCGTCTGGGGCGACCAGCTGCTCGCACTGTTCGCACGCGACGTGCTGCAGCGCGTGCCGGGCGGCCGCATCCTGTTCGACGTCAAGTGCTCGCAAGCGCTCTCCGAGGACATCGTGGCGCACGGCGGCGTCCCCGAGATGTGGAAGACGGGCCATTCGCTCATCAAGAAGCGCCTCGCGGAGACCGGAGCGCCGGTGGCGGGGGAGATGAGCGGGCACATGTTCTTCAGCGAGGGCTTCTTCGGCTTCGACGACGCGCTGTTCGCAGCGGGCCGGCTGCTGCGGTACGTGGCGTCCACGGGCCGCACGCTGGACGAGCTGGTCGCGAGCCTGCCGCAGTACCACTCCACGCCGGAAACCCGGCTCGCCTGTGCCGAGGACCGCAAGTTCCAGGTCCCGGACGCGCTCAAGGCCGAGTTCGCCGGACGCTACCGGATCATCGATATTGACGGGATCCGTGTCGAATTCGGGGACGGCTGGGGGCTCGTGCGCGCGTCGAACACGCAGCCCGCGCTGGTCGTGCGCTTCGAGGCTCGCACCGAGGCGCGCCTCGCCGAGATCCGCGACACCATGATGTCGGCGCTTCGGAAACTCGGTGTCGAGGAGACGCCGGTCGCGCACGGATGAGGCGCTGGCGCGCGCCCTGTCCGGCGCGCGTGTGCTGCCGCGCTCGTTCTACGCGCGCGGACCCCGCGCGTTGGCCCGAGCGCTGCTCGGCCGCGTGCTCGTGCACGACGATCCCGCGGCCGGCCGCCTCGCGGGGCGCATCGTCGAGGCGGAGGCCTATGGCGGCTCCGACGACCCGGCGAGCCACGCGTTTCGCGGGCGCACGCCGCGCAATCGCGTCATGTTCGGCGCACCGGGGCACGCGTACGTCTATTTCACCTACGGCATGCACCATTGCGTGAACGTGGTGTGTGGACCCAAGGATCGCGCGGCGGCGGTGCTCGTGCGCGCGCTCGTTCCCGTCGCGGGCGTGAACGTGATGTCGCGCCGGCGCGGCACGAGCGAGCGAGTGCGGCTCACGCGCGGGCCCGGAGCGCTCGCGCGAGCGCTCGGCGTCGACCGGCGCCACGACGGGACGGACCTGACCGCGGGACCGCTCTGGGTCGCCAACCTGCCACCCGCGCGCGAGGGCCGTCGCGTCGCTCGCGGGCCACGCGTCGGCATCCGGCTCGCGGCGGAT
>JAHFBW010000268.1 GCA_023249845.1 Candidatus Eiseniibacteriota bacterium | reverse complement strand
ACACGCTTCGCAGCACAATCTACGTCGTGTCCGGCCGCTGCGCCTGCCAAGCCTGGAGGCCCGCGCCGATGACTCCGGCCTGCTCACCGAGTGCGGCCGGAACGAGCTTCAAGCCCTTTCGGTGCGAGGCGAGCGTGTAGCGGACGAGCGCCTTTTCGAGCGGTGCCAAAAGTCGAGAACCCGCCTGCGCGACGCCGCCGCCGATCACCAGGACGTCCGGATTCAGGAGCTGCGTGGCCGCGCCGAGCATGCGCGCGAGATGATCCACCATGCGCTCGATCGCGGCGGCCGCGCGCGGGTCGTCGGACTCGAACACGTCGCGCGCGTTCGAGACCCGAAGTCCGGCTTCCTGCGCCCTCGCCACCAATCCCGAACCGCTCGCCATGGGCTCGACGCAGCCCACGACGCCGCAGCCGCACGCCGGACCGGTGCTCCCGAGCGGCATGTGGCCGATCTCGCCTGCACCCCCGAACGCGCCCCGGAGCACGCGCCCGTCCACGACGATGCCGCAGCCGACGCCCGTGCCCACCGTGACGGTGATCGACACACGCGCGCCGCGCGCCGCGCCGACCCGATGCTCGGCGAGCGCCGCACAGTTGGCATCGTTGTCGATCACGACGCGGCGTCCGAGTGCCAACTCGAGCCTGGACCGCATCGGGAACTCGGGCGGCAGCGAGAGGTGGGGCGTGCGATCCAAAATGATGCCTGTCCCGGGCTCGATGACGCCCGGCGAGCCGAATCCCGCGGGCCCCGAGCGCGCTTCGCCGCCGGCCGCGGCGGCCGCGGCGGCGGCGGCGATGGCCGCGAACAGAGCCGACTCGCCCTGCGCGGCGCGCGAGGGAAGCCGCGAGAATCCGCGTACGCCGCCGTCTGCGGAGACACGCGCCACCTTGAGATCAGTGCCACCGAGGTCGAACGCGAGCACGGAAGAGCCGGGCATGACCGCACGCTAGCGGTTGGTGTTCACGGCTGGCAAGGACTCGGGCGGTGGCGGGCATGGCGGTGCTAGGCTGCCCCGCCATGTCGAACCGCTTGTCACTCGCACGCCGCCTAGTGACCTCTCCCATCGGCTCGGTGGCGCTCGTCGCCGCGACGGCGCTGCTCTTGCCGCGCTCGCTCGCCACCGCTTCGCCGCCGTCGCCGACGCGCATCCCCGGCCTAACCGCCGAAGCAAGCGTGGTGACCGACCGCTGGGGCATCCCGCACATCCGCGCCTCGAACCTGGACGACCTCTACCGCGCCTGGGGCTGGGTGACGGCGCGTGACCGGCTCTGGCAAATGGTGTGGACCCGCGGCTCGGGCGAAGGGCGTACGCACCGGTGGCTCGGGAACCGCGCGCTCCAGGCGGACGGAGGCGCGCAGCTCTTCCGCCTGAGCGAGCGTGCGCGCGCGATCTGGCAGCGCGAGCGTCGAGATCCACGGGTGCGCGCCGCGCTCGAGCACTACTGCGCGGGCGTCAACGCCTACCTCGCGGAATGCCGAAGCGGCAGCCGGGCGTGGCCGGTCGAACTGGCGCGGCTCCACGAGCGGCCTCGCGACTGGACACCCGAGGACTGCGTCCTGGTCGTGCTGGGCATGGGCGTCACGCTCGACCTGGACTTCCCCGAGCTCCGCGAGGCCCAGGGCGTGGCCGAGCATGGCGCGGCCTGGTTCTCGAATCGCAGGCGCTTCGAGGGCCGATGGATGTACGACACCATCCCCGACAGCGCCTCGAGCCGATTCGGCGACACCGTTCCGGTGTCAGGCGTGGGCACCCGGGACACTCCCACGGGGGCACGAGCGCGATCCCCGGAGGTGCTCTCGTGTGCCGCGCGCCGGCAGATCGCGGACGCGCTCGCCGCCTTCCCCCCGCACGACGCGGATGGCGCGAGCCGCGCCAGCAATGAGTTCGTGGTGGGCGCTCGCCGCTCGGCGAGCGGCCGGCCGATCCTCGCCAATGACCCGCACCTGGGACTCGCCACGCCCGGAGCGTTCCACGTCGTGCATGTCTCGGTGCCGGGCGTCGTGGACGCCGTGGGCGCGGAGGTCGAGGGACTCCCCATCATCGCGAGCGGGCGCAACCCGCGCGTGGCCTGGGGGGTCACGGCGCTCTCGGCCGACGTGGTGGACGTCTATGCCGACACGCTCTCGGCGGACGGGCGACGCGTGCGCCGTTCGACTCCCGACGGGCGGGCCGAATGGGTGCCCGTCGAGATCCGGCCCTTCGAACTCAGCTACCGAGTCCTCGGCGTCCGCGTGCCGGTGCCCGCGTTCGTTCAGGCGCGTCGTTACACCCCGCACGGCCCCGTGCTCGTCTGGGAGCCCAAGCGCAGGCTGGCGTTCTCCGCGCGATGGACGGCCATGGAGGATCGTGTCCGGCTCGACAAGCTACTCGGGCTCGAGCGTGTCACGAGCGCGCAAGAGGTTGTGGAACGACTCGCGACGCTCGTCACGCCCTGTTTCAACGTGGTCGCGGCCGACGCCTCGGGCGAAGCCCGCTTCCGAAGCGTGGGGCTCCTGCCCGTGCGTGCGAGCGAGGCCGGCCCGGGTCCGCTGCCGTCCGACGGCCTTCACGAGTGGACCGGGTTCGTGCCCGCGGAGCGCATGCCGCAGTGGCGCGTTCCGCCGGCGGGATCCGCCACCAATGCGAACAACCGGCCCATCGGCGGGGCATACGCTTTCGCTCTTCCGCGCTTCGACTGGGCGCATGACCGCGCGCGTCGCATCGCCCAGCGATTGGACGGCGACCGGAGCGTCACGGTGGAGGATGCGGCGAGTGTTCAGAACGACATTTACTCGCTCGCTGCCCAACGATTCCTACCGCTGCTCCTCCGGAACGCTGACGCCTCGCGGGACACGCTGTCGCCGCGTCTGCGCGCAGCACTCGACACGCTTCGCGGCTGGGACGGATACGCGCGCAGGTCGAAGGTTGCGCCGACGCTCTACCGCGCCTGGATCGGGGCGCTCCAGCGGCGCTCGGGTCTCGAGGGCCTGCCCGGCCTCGCGTTCGCAGCGCTCTCCGGCGAAGCACCCGAGGCGCTGACCGTTCCCGGCACGCCGTCGCTTCGCGAGGCGCCCGAGCGCGCCGCGGTGGCCGCGCTCGCCATGGCGCTCGACACACTCACCGCCCGCCTCGGGCCCGACCTCGCAGATTGGCGGTACGCCCGCGCGCACCAGGCCCGGTTCCGCCATCCGCTCTCAGCCCTCGACTCACGAGCCCGCTGGGAAGCGCCGCTCATGCCCGAGGACGGCGACAACGCCACGCCGAGCGTGGGCCCGTCGCGGCTCCCGTGGAGCACCGAGGTCGTGCACGGACCGGCGTTCCGGCACGTCGTGGACCTCGCGCGGCCACTCGTCTCCTACGGCGTGGTCGCGCCGTGGAACAGCGCGGCGTTCGCCCCCATGGGAGAGCGCGACCTGCGCGTGCCGTGGGCGAACCATGCATACGTGCCGTTTCACATGGATTGGGCGAGGATCGATGCGGTCGCGCTCGATCGTGTGCGACTCTCGCCGTAACACCCGCCCGATCTCAAGGAGGCTGTCCGTCATGCGCGTGCTCGTGTCGTTCCTGTTCATCGGTCTGGTCGCCGCCCCCGCGCACGCCGCGGGGACTCCCTGCTCCGTGGACGCGCTCGCGTGGATGGCGGGCTCGTGGTCCGCGACGCACGACGGTGTCCGCGAGGAGGAGCACTGGATGGCGCCTCGCGGGAACTTCATGGTGGGCATGAATCGTATCGCCTCGACTTCGAAGGTCCGCTTCGAGTTCTTCCGCATCGAGCAGCGTTCGGACGGCGTCTACTATGTCTCGAGCCCGGGAGGCGCCCCGCCGACGTCGTTCGCGCTCAAGGACTGCGTGCCGGGTCGAGTCGTGTTCGAGAAACTCGATCACGACTTCCCGCAGCGCATCCTCTACGTGCGCGACCATCCCGACACGCTGCACGCCCGCATCGAGGGTATGATCAAGGGCACGTTCCGCTCGGTCGAATGGACATGGACACGAGGCGCGCTCGCGCCCTGAACGACGGACGACGCGCTCATATGGCCCCCGCACCCGCGCCCCCGGCACGCACGATGAAGGGCAGCGTCTCGGTCGAACCGGCGGAGCTTGTGCAGCACGACCGGGTTTCGAATGCCACGGTGCGCGTGCTCGGCCACGACCGCCGCGATCGCGCGCGACGAGCACTCGTCGGGCTCGCGAGCTGCTGGGGCGCCGCGATCGGCGCGGTGTTCCTGCCGGTGCTTCACTTCGTGCTCGTGCCCGCGCTCATCGTCGCGGGGCCACTCGTCGCCTGGTCTCAGTTGCGGCAGCACCTGACCGTGCTCGACGTCGAAGGGCCGTGTCCGGCCTGCTCCGCGCCCATTCGCGAGGCACTCATGAGCGACACTCAAACGCCGATGACCCTCCGGTGCGGCAACTGCCGGCGCGCGCTCACAGTGCGCCTACCGTCCCACTTGCTGGAGAGCTGAGGAGCCTAGTAGGCGGCGAGCTCCCGGAGTGCGGCCACGAGCGTGGCTTTCTGCGGCAGGATGACTTCTTCGAGCTTCGGCGCGTAGGCGATCGGCGTGTCGAGCGCGCCAACGCGACACACGGGCGCGTCGAGGTCCTGGAAGCACTCGTTTGCCACCTGCGCCGCGACCTCGGCGCCGAACCCGCAGAACAGCGTGTCCTCGTGCGCGATGAGCACGCGACCCGTCTTCTTCACCGAGCGCGCGATGGATTCGAAGTCGAGCGGCTGCATCGTGCGCAGATCCAGCAGCTCCACGTCCAGGCCCTCGTCGGCCAGCTCCTGCGCCGCCAGGTAGCCGCGCTGGACGAGCGCGCCGTAGGTGACGAGTGTGACGTCGGAACCGGGTCGCACGATCCGCGCGCGCCCGAACGGCACCATGTACTC
>JAHFBW010000030.1 GCA_023249845.1 Candidatus Eiseniibacteriota bacterium | reverse complement strand
GGAGCGCCAGCGCGTCGCGCGCGCCGGGTTGCTCGCCACCGAGCCGTTCGAGGACATCGCGGTCACGCTGGGCGTGAGTCGCTCGGGTTGGGGCAGCGCCGGCGTCACCGTGGTGCGCACTACCGACGTGCTCGATCGCCCTTCGGACCTGTTTGGGAATCCCACCGCGCCGTCAGCGACGTTCACCGGCTTCACGCTGGCGGCCGACATCACCCAACGTCATCACGCCGAGCTGTTCGTGGGCCGCCGTCGCGGTGGACGCGCCTGCGTGAGCGGCACCTGCTACGACGTGCCGTCGCTGGACGGCGCCGAGCTGCGCTGGACGAGCCGGTTCCCGTAGCCCGGCTCGCCCCCGGGTCCCCCGCCACCGTCAGAGAATTACCGAACTAGCTCACTAGTCGCCGTCGCCTGCGAATCCTTCACGTGATCGACGGTGCTGGACCGCGGCGCCGGCCCTGCCAGGAGCACGAAGTCGAGCGCCTCGCCGACGCGCTGCCCCGACAGGCTCGAGCCCACCATCAACAATGGACTTTGGCGACTCCACTGATCGACCCCGGTGAGCACCCGAAATGGCCGGCCGTCGGCGAGGACGTCGTGCACGAAGTCCGTGCTCCAGCGTTCGGTCGGGCCCACCGGCATCTGTGCCGTCGCGCGCGGCCCGCGGCGAACCGCACCGTGTCGCGCCGCGGGAGAGACAGTGCCCGCGGCCGGGGTCCACTCGGTCGATCCCCCGAACGGCACGAGCGACACCGGCGCGCGAGCCTGCTGGTGACACCGCCTGAGAATACGCGATGTCAATCCTGATGTCGTCGCGGCCGACCTGCTGTGACAACCGTGTTCGCGCAGCGATCGCGCCGGCTCGCGATCCAGCCGTCAGGTCCCCCGCACGCCGCTCCCCACGCCCAGGTCCACCCAGTGAACGCGGTCGCGGTAGAGCTCGGGTTCGGACCGCCGCAAGTCGTTCATGCGGCTCCGGTGGCAGGTCGCGAGCAGCAGCTGGTGCCCGGCGCCGAAGCTCTCGATCAACGCTCGCATGCCCGCGCGCAGGCGGTCGTCGTCGCTGGTCGCGAACACGTCGTCCAACAGGATCGGCAGCGGCTCCTTGCCGCGCGACAGGAACTCGCTGATCGCGAGGCGCACCGCGAGGTAGAGCTGGTCGCGCGCGCCGGTCGAGAGCTGCGCCTGCGCCTTGCCGCGCGAGACGAGCGGCCCGCCGTCCAGCTGCACCGAGAAGTCGAGGTCCTCACCGAAGCGTAAGCCCTCGACGTGCGTGCCGAACGTGCGCAGGATGTCCGACACGCGATCGTTCAGGAAGTCCGCCCATTTGCGGTGCGTATCCTGAGCGACGCGCGTGATGGTGTCGCGCGCGAGCTCCACCGACTGCTTGAACTTCTTCGCGCGCTCGATGGCGCGGCCCAGCCGCTCCTGCGTCAGCGCCAGGTCGGGGCGGCGCTGCGCGTGGCGGCGCCACACCTCCTCCACGTCGACGCGCACGTCCGAGCGCCGGCGCTGCGTCTCCTCGAGCTTGCTGCGCGTGGCTTTCACCTCCAGCTCGATGTCGGCGGACGGGCGCGCGTTCGCGGGCAGCTCGCCTCCCGCCATGAGCATCTCGAGCTGCCGCCGGCGCTGCGCTACTTCGTGCTCCGCGTGGAGGCGCGCTCGCGCCGCGGGAATCAGCTCCTCGGTGATCATGGTGTAGCGCACGCGACCTTCCATGCGGCGCTTCAACTCGCTCACATGGTGCGCCCAGCCGCGCGCGGGTTCGTACGTGATGCCGGCGGACTGGAGCAGACGGATGGCGCGGTCCCTGCCGGCGTTCGCAGCGGACTCGAGCACGCGCTTCTCCTCCTCCACCCAGCCGAAGCCGCGCTCGAGGTCGGCGACGCGCTGGCGCGCATTCAGCGAGCGCCTCGCGTCATAGGCCACCTTCTCGAGCAACTCGGGCGTCACGACGCTCTCGCCGCTCGTGCGGAGCAGCGGGCGCGCGTGGTCGACGAGCTGCTGGCGGCGGCGATCGGCGGCCTCGAGCTGCTCCTGCGCGCGCAAGAGCGGGCCCGAATCCTCCACCAGCCGCGCGAAGTCGTTCCACTGCCGCATCAGGTCCACGTGGTCGCGATAGCCCATCATGCGCGCGAGCTCGACCAGGCCCGACTCGTTCTCGGCGCGACGGCGATGGAGCTGGTTGATGCGGCTCTGCGCCTCGGCCAGCGACGCGAGCGCGTTCTCGCGGTCCGGCTGGCGCGAGCGCCCGCCGAGTGCCAACAGCGCGCCGCCGGCGATCCCCACCGCGCCGCCCGCGGCGAGCAGTGCCACGCCCACAGTGACGGAGAGGTGCAGCGCCAGCACGGCGCCACCACCCACGGCCGCGGCGGCGCCGAGTGCCAGCAGGATCCAGCCGGGCGTGCGCCGCGCCGAGCGCGCGGCGTCCACGGCGCGGAGTGTCTCGGTGGCGCTCGTGCGCTGCTGCTCGAGCGACGTGGCCTCGGTCTGGAACACGAGGTTCAACTCGGACTGCTGCCGCAACAGCCGGATGTTCTCGGGCGGCAGGCTGCCGAAGCGCGCCTGGAGGAACTGCGCCTGCTCGGGCTCGTAGCCCTTGCCCGCGAGCCCGTCGCGCAGCTCGAACACCTGGTGCCGGAGCAGCGCGTCCTGCATGAGCAGGTGACGCAGCTCCGCGGCCTGGGCCACGCAGCGGTCGGCCTCCTCGGGCGAGAAGTTGTCGTACGCGGCCAGCTCGCGCCGCTCGGCTGCGATGGCCTCGCGCTCGCGCGCCAGCTCGTCGCGACGTCGGGACTCCAGGCCCTCGATGCCGCGCGCGGCCTCTTCGTGCCGCGCGATGGTGTCGCGCAGTTCGCCCTCGGCGTTCGCCGGCAGACTCGCGGAACCCACGAGTTCGCCCGCCTCGGTCTCGAGGCGAGTCACCTCCGCGAGCGCCGCCTCGTGCTCGGCCAACTGCCGGCGCACGTCCACAGCGAGGCCGGCGCGGCGTTCGTTCTCGAGGTCGCGAAGCTGGGCCTGGAGCTTCCGCTCGTCCGCCGTCAACCGGTCCAAGTCCTGAAGCGGCGCCTGCGCCACGATCAGCGTGGCGTCCAGTTCGCGGATCTCCACCTCCACGAGTTCACGCTTCGCGATCAGCCGGTCGATGGCGTTGTCGATCGTGCCGGTGAAGTCCAGCTCGTGCGCGTTGTAGCGGCGGAGCGCCTCCTCGAGCACGCGCAGCGCCTCCGACGCGTTCGTGTCGCCGATGTGCGTATCGGCGGCGTTCTCGAGTCGCGCCTTGAGCGTGGACGCGCGGCGCGCCTTCTCGTCGCTCGGGACGACTTCGTCGAGCTCGCCCTGCAGCAGCAACGCGCTCTTCTCGAACTCGGACTGGTCCAGGCCCAGCAGCTTCTTGCCGACCGGGAACTGGTCGCGCCCCTCGAGGAACTTGTCGGTGACCTCGCCACCGGTGCGGTCGAAGATCGCCACCGTGCCGCGCTCGAAGTCGCGCGTGATGGTGTAGCGGCCGTCCGCGCACTCCACGTCGAGCGTCACGCGGAACGCATCGCCATTCCACGGCCGCCAGCGTTCCAGGGGCGTGACGACGCGGTGCGTGCGCTTGTCGCCCTCGAGACCGTAGAGCGCCGCGGCGATGGCGGAGAAGATCGAGCTCTTGCCGCGCTCGTTATCGTCCACCAGCAGGTTCACCTTGTCCGGCGCGAACGTCCATTCGCCCTGCAGGGGGCCGAAGCCGTCCGCCCGCAGGCGCAGAAGCTTCACTCGGCCACCTCTTCCCACTGCGGCAGCACCTCGCGCACGCGGAACGCGTCCAAGCCGTAGTAGAGAGCGCGCTCCAGCGCCAGGCGCTGCTCGGAGTCGGTCTCGCCGTCCATCTGCGTGAGCAGCTCGAGTGCGAATCGCTCCTCGGTGGTGCGTCCCTCGCCGGAGCGAAGCTGGTCCAGGTCGTAGTCCGGGCGGACGGCGCCGCGGTCCCAGCGCACATGGAACGCGCGCGCGAACACGTCGGCGCCCGGCGCCGTCCAGCGCACGCCGGGGGAGAGTCGTCCGATCATGTTGAGCTTCGTGAAGTCCTGCTCGCCCACGCCGGCGGCGGCGAACGCGTGCAGGATGCGGCGGTCCACCTGCTCGGGGCTCACGCAGCCGGTCACGTCGGCTTGTGCGCTCAAGACGCGCCGGCGATCGAGCTTCATCGTCTCCACGTTCACGACGCAACTATCGTTGTTGTAGCGCATGAGCACTTCGAGCGCGCCGTGTTCGCCGGGTTCGGTGTAGTCGAGCGCGATCGGCGAGCCGGCATAGGCCAGGCGCACGCCGGCCGACGTGGCGCCGCTGCCCGGCTCCTGCTCGATCTCGGAGCGAACGTGGTAATGACCCACTGCGTGGTAGACGAACGGTGACACTTCCACCTCGGCGTCGCTGAACGGCGCCGTGATCTTCTGCGACGGCGGGCAGCGCCCCTCGCGTGAGCCGTGGAACACCGCGATGTCCACGGTGCCCGGCTGGCGCTGGGCGAGCATGTCGAGCGCGCTCGCGGCGAGTGGCCGGTCCATGGTGCCCGAGCTGGTCAGGAACGCGCGGCCCCAGATGCGGACTCCCGGTTGCCCGGCCAGTGGCAGCGGCGTCCACTTGGGCGAGTCGAACACGTGCACGTTCGACGGCCAGTGCGTGCCGCGCGCTTGCAGCAGGCGCGCGCTCCACGCGGCGTTGTCCTGCGAGGCGGGGTCGTGGTTGCCGGGCGAGATGAACACCGGCGGGCAGCTCGGCACCGCGAACGCTCGGAGCGCGAACGTGAGCGAGCTGGTGTCCACCGGGACGGTGTCGAAGAGGTCTCCCGGGATCAGGATCGCGTGGGCGTCGCGCTCGATGGCGTGCTTGACCACCTGCTCCAGCGCGGCCTGCTGGTCGCGGCGGCGCAGCTCGCGCCGGTCGGGTGGAAGCCACGCGAACGGGCGGCCGAGGTGCAGGTCGGAGATCTGCAGCAATCGCAGCAACGCCATGCGGGTGCGGCTCCTGTCCTTAGGATGGCGGCACTCACCCCGCGACCCGGGTGCCCCCGGGCGTCGCCGGGTCCGGCGCGGGCATCCATATGAAACTACAGCGCCTGCGCGGGCCGGGCAACGGCTGGAAGCACCCCGGAGGGCCCGGCCGGGGTACTCACCCCGGCGGGCGCCCAGAGGAATCGAGATTCACATCACCAGCGTTCCGGTCTGGAGCAGGTAGGCCAGTCGCGCGCGCTGCTCGGCATCGAGCACCGTGTGCATGGCCCCCAGCGAATCCGTCACGCGCTGCTGCAATCGCGCAGCGCCTTCGAGCCGGAGCCGCGTGGCCTCGGCGGCCTGGGCGGTGCCGAACACCTCGCCGCTCACGGCCTCCGCGAGCAGCGTGAGCGCGCGTCGATCGTCCACCGCCGCCTGAGCTCGCTCGGTCTTGAGTTCATTGATGATGGCCGCGAACCGGGTCACCTGGGGCTCGGAGAGCTCGAGTTTCCAGGCCAGGAATCGCAGCGGTCGTCGCACGCCGAACCCGGCGGCGAAGTCATCGCCGGCGGCGTAGTGACGATGTGCGGACTGCTCGTGTCGGGCTTGCGGCGCGCAGCCGCAGTCGTGATGCGCACGGGTTCCGTGGCACATGATGTTGCTCCTCTCGCCGGGGCGGAATCGCTCCCGACGGGGTTCCGGCGGGTCGCAGGGCGACGCCGCCACGGCGCGGGCCCCATGCCTCGCGCCGGGCCTGATACTAGCAAGGGATGCAAGCCGAGGCGACCCCGCCTACTCTCGGCGCATGAACGCTCCCCCTCCCGTCGTCGAGCTCGAACGGCGGCTCCGCTGGCCTGGCTGGCCCACGCTGCTCTTCCTTGGCATCCTGGCGCTGCTCCTCTCGCTCGTCGGCATGACGCTCGTGATGCGACCGTCACGGCCGCGCGGCCTGCCCGAGGACGCCGCGGTGCTCGCGGCTACCGGGCTCCCGAACCCGTCACTTGGTGTCATCGCGAGCGACTTGCGCTTCACCGCCGCCGCGTTCGGCGGCCCGCCCTCATCCGCGACGAACGACGCCGCGACGCTCGCCCGCACCCGCGAGTCGGAGCTCATGCTCGAGCGGTGGGCGCGTGCGCACCCGCGCGAACCGCGCGCGCGTGCGGCACTGGGCGCGCTGGCACTCGTGCGGCACGACTATGCCGTCGCCGAGACGCGCTACCGCGAGGCGTGCGAGCGCGCGCCGAACTATGGCGAGGGGCGGCTGGGCTGGGGCATGGCGTTGGCGCTCGACGCGGCTCGCACGAGCGAACCGTGGCCGCGGCGCGCGCTGATGCTCCGTGCGATCGCCCAATTCGCCGCGGTGGATCGCACCGAGCCCGAGTTTCTGCTCGCGCTTTACAACCGCGCGCGACTGCTGGACGAAGTCGGGCGGGCGACGGAGGCGCGAACGATGGCGAAACGCTATCTCGCGATCGAAGCTACGGGCCCTTGGGCGGAACGATTGCGGCGCGAGCTGCTCGGGTCATAGTCGAGCGGCGGGTCGTCGCGTCACTCCAGTTCTTCGACCCAGTCTGGGACGCGCGCTTGTGCTTCCGATTGGCCCGGCAACCGCAGGGATTCGGCGAAGCGCTCGCGGAGCCAGCCGCCGACCACCCGCTCGAGCAGCGTGCCACGCGGGCGGTGAAACTCACGTAACGCGACGTGCTCGCCGGCGGGGATCCCGCCCAGGCGCTTCGCCTCGGCGATCGCGGCCTCGAGCCCGCCGATGTCGTCCACCAGTTTCCGCGCGGCGGCGTCTTCGCCGAGCCAGACCCGCCCCTGTGCATTCGCATACGTCTCGGACGTCTCGAGCTTCCGGCCGTCACTGACGCGTTCCACGAAGATCCGGTAGTGGCGCTGGATCGCGCTGTCGGCTGCGGCCTGCTCGCGCGGGCCCCAGTCGCGTGCCGGAGACAGCCCGCTCATGTATTCGCCCCGCTCGAAATCGTCCTGGCGCACGTGGAGCCGCCGGTAGAGGCCCTCGAACGACGGTTTCACGAACACCACGCCGATGGAGCCGGTCACGGTGTGTTGGTCGGCGTAGATCCGGTCCGCGTGCGCCGCGAGGAAGTAGCCACCGCTCGCGGCCACCGAGCCCATGGACACCACGATGGGTTTCCCGGTCTCTCGCCGCAGTCGCTCGACGGCGTGATCCATGAGGTGGGAGGCACTCGAGGACCCGCCCGGACTCTCGACGCGCAGCACCACGGCGCGGATGCCCGGCGCCTTGATCGCGCGCTCGAGTTCTCGCGCGAACGTCTCGTCGCCGAGTACGCCGCCGTCCAGGAGGTCGCTGCCATTGCGGCCGTCGACGATGGTGCCCCCCGCGTACACCACCGCGAGGCGCTCCGGCGTGTGCCAAACCGTGCGCGCGCGCGGCACGCGCCGCAGGTCGGCGAGCCGCGGTTTGGCCCCGAGTCCTGTGCGCCGGCCCAGCTCAGCGACGGCCTGCTCGCGCCAGCCCACCGAGTCGATGACACCGAGACTCGCGAGCGTCGCCGCTGGATGCGAGCGGCCGTCGAGCACCGGAAGCAGGCGCTCGGGCGTGATGCGGCGGCCAGCCGTGACCGCGGACACGAACAGCTCCTGCCGCTGCGTGAGCAGTTGCTGGATCACCAGCGTGTCCGCCGGCGGTGTGGAATCCTCGCTGTAGTTGCGATAGGCGCTCTTGAAGTCGCCGACGCTCGTACGGTCGAAGCGGATGCCCAGGTTGGCGAGCATCTGGCGGTAGTAGCGCCGCTCGGCGCGCAGTCCCAAGCCCGTGAACTCCGCCGCGGGTGATGCCACGATGGCGCTCGCGGCGCTCGCCAGGTAGAGGTCGCCGCGGCTGCCGCCGGTCTGCATGAACGCCACGACTGGCTTGCCGGCTTGCGTAAGTCTCGCGACTCGCGGGCGCAGCTCCTCCAGTTGCGCCATGCCCGTGGTGTGGTCCAGTTCGAGGAACACGCCGCGCGTCAGCGGGTCCTCGAGAGCCTGTTCGAGCTGGCGATGGATCGGACCCGACGGCGTGTCGCTGCCGCCGCCGCCCAGTAGTCCCGCCGGGATGGCTTCGTCCGCAAGGGCGCCGGCGACGCGGACGCGCGCGACGCGGTATTGAGCGCGCGGCATGAACCCGGTGCGGTCCTCGCCCTCGTGGCTCGACAGCGCCACGCTCTCTCGTACGCGGCCCGAGCGCGTGCGCGCCTGTGACGCCTGCACGCTTCGGCGCACTCCGCGAAGGCTCACCCCCAGTTGGAACGCGCCGTGGCCTAGGGCGAGCGCTCGGAGCTCGAGCCCGGGCAGCGGCTCCATCGCGACGCCGGCTCGCACGCGTGCCTCGCGACGCGACGCGCCCTCCTCGAGCGCCGCGTCCGCGGTGAGCGTGAGTCTCGCGCCGGGCTCGTGTGCCAGCCGGCGCGACCACGCGAGCGGGCGCAAGCCCAGCGCGAACGTGTATTCGCGTTCGAGGCGTTCGCCGAGAAACATGGGTTCGAAGACGTGCGCCACGACCAGCCCCAAGCTCGCCCACGGCAGCGGGCGCATGAGGAGGCCGGCGCGATCGTCGAACCTGCGCTCGTTCGCGGGTGCGCTCGCCACGCGCAGCGCCGGCGCCCAGCCCAAGCGGCACGCACCGCTGCCCGCGGAGACGCCGAGCCCGAACGACAGCGTCGAGTCGCGCTCGCGCGTGACTCCAAGCGCGACCCGCCTCCACGAGGCGAGCCCCGCGCTCCACTCGTGGCCGGAGTCGCGCCGCGAGTAGGCGAGCAGCAGCTCCGACGGATAGCGCTGGCCGATCGCAGCGGGGTTCACGAGCAGCGCGCGAACATCATCGGTGCTCGCGGCGCTCTCATCGGCAAGCGCCGTCGCGTCGGGAAACGCTCCGGCGCGGGCCATGGCGGCTGCTGACGTGAGCGTCAGGAGGGCCGCGAGGCTCGCGAGCGCCGCGCCACGACCCGCTCGCCGCGGCCCACCGCTTCGCACCCCAGTCATCCCTCGCCGTTCACGCCGACGTACTCACGCCGATCCGCGGGCAGTGCGGCGCGAGCGCACATGTGCCGCAGTGCGGCTTGCGCGCGTTGCACACGGCGCGGCCGTGCAGGATCAGCCAGTGGGCGACCAGCGTCCACGACTCGCGTGGCACGAGCGGCATGAGCGCGAACTCGATCTTAACGGCATCCGTCTCGTTCGTGAGCCCGAGTCGGTTCGAGAGACGCGTGACGTGCGTGTCCACGACGATGCCCGTGTTGATGCCGTACGCGTTCCCGAGCACGACGTTCGCCGTCTTGCGGCCGACGCCGCGCAACGCGGTCAACTCCTCGAGCGTGCGCGGCACCTGGCTGCCGTGCTTGGCGACGATGTCGGCGCACGCCTCACGGATGGCACGCGCCTTGTTGCGAAAGAAACCCGTCGAGTGGATGGCCTTCTCGAGCGCGGCCGCATCCGCCGTCGCGAACGACGCGGCGTCAGGGTAGGCCTCGAACAGTGCCGGCGTGACCTTGTTGACGCGCTCGTCCGTGCATTGGGCAGACAGGATGGTGGCGATCAGGAGTTGCAGCGGCGTGCGGAAGTCGAGCGCGCAGCGCGCATCGGGGTAGAGCTCGCGCAGCTGTTCCAGCACAGCGGACACACGCACCGGGTCGGGGGCCAGGAATCGCCTGCGGGCGGGCGGGCGCGTGGCCCGCACCGGCTTCTTGCGCGCGGTGCGCCGCGATACCGCGGCGGTGCCGCGCGCGCCCTTCTTCGCATGCGTGCCTCGCTTCTTGGCACTACTGCGCGAACGGCCGGGCGCCGAGCGAACGCGTGGCTTCTGCGGCAGTTTCGCGGAGCCAGCCTTGCGACGCGAGCGCGGAGAGCGGCGAGCCATGGTGCGCGGAGCGTAGCGGAGGGGCCCGGGGAACCGCCACCCCGGGCCCTCCGCAACGTGCTTCACATGCTCGGCTCTGCTCCGCCGTACGCGGTGCGCGCGGGCGCGCGCGGGCGCGCGCGGGCGAGGGAGTCGCGGTACGTGCTTCTAGAAGCCCCAGGCCAACCCGAACCGCATGCCCATGCCGTCGCCATTCACGGTTTCGTGCACGGTCTGGCCAGTATTGGGATCGGTGGCATCGCGGCCCAGCTCGGCGCCGTTCACGAACACTTCGCCATTCAGCCGCGTACGCCCGCCGAGCGGCACGCCCGCGCCGCCCCACAGCTGCCAGCCCCAGCCGCTGAACGTACCCTCGAACGACTGGCCGGTGGTGAAGTCGTCACCCGAGAGCAACAACACCTGGTAGCCACCGCCG
This sequence comes from Candidatus Eiseniibacteriota bacterium, assembly GCA_023249845.1. Classification (GTDB taxonomy): domain Bacteria; phylum Eisenbacteria; class RBG-16-71-46; order RBG-16-71-46; family RBG-16-71-46; genus JAIOPA01. The sequence goes on along the minus strand of JAHFBW010000030.1, from coordinate 9,642 downwards.
GCGCCGAAGTACGGGATGATGCCCATGTCGTCGGGGCCCGAGAGCTGGATGAACCCCATGATCGGGAACATGTTCACCGAGGCGCGCGCGATGTCCTGCTTGACCTCGATGGGCACGCCACCCGGGCCGATCGTGGTGGAGGATACGCTCGAGACGTTCTCGCCCTTGTGGACCCAGTCCACGCCGAGACCGAGCTGGACGTTCTGGTCCAGCATGGGACCGCCGCGCACGCCGATGTCGAAGCGGGACGACTGGTCGCCGTCCGGATCGAAGAAGCCCATATGGATCTGACTCACGCCCGAGGATTCCGGCTGGCGCTGACGGAAGTATCCGCTGCGCGAGCGCGGCCGATAGTGCACGCCGGCGATCTCGACGCGCGACGGCGCCGGAACGTGGGCGAGCGCCAGCGTGAGTGGCGTGGACGATTCCAGCGCCAGCTTCGACGGCTCGAACGACGTCGCGGCACCGGCGGTCGAGCCTTGTAGGACAAGCGCCGCACAGGCGGCGAACGTGAGGCAAGGTCGAATGCGCATTTCGGGTCTCCCGGTCGGCGTCCGAACCGCGACCGGGGAAGTCGCGGGCGGGCGGGCCGTGTTGGTTCCTGCCAACACCATGGCACGCTCCGTGCCGGAATGCCTGTCCGAGCGGAAAGCCCGACGCTGGGCGCGGAGTTAGCGCCTTCGGGCGCCAGCCCACGCCGTCAGGTGGTCTGCCGCGCGTTGCCGTTCCGTCGCGCAGTGTTGCGGGCGTGCCGCACCTCTGGCTAGGGTTCGCTGCGCCCCGAACCCCTCTCCATGGACCGCCCTTGACCGCCACCCGCTGCAACGGCCCGTTGACCGTGGCCGCCGTCTGTCCGCTGTTGCTCGCGACCGCGCTCGCCCCCGCGTACGCCCAGGGCCCCACGCTTGCCGTGGAAGACACCATGCACACCGATGTCGCCCAAGTCCTCGTGAGCGCGCCGCGCGTGACGCTCGACGAGATCCTCGATCGCGTCGCGCGCGGGGAAGCGAGGCGCGACTCGCTCATGCGCGACCAGTCATTCACCGCCACGATGCGCGTGTTGCGCAACACCACGGGCAAGGGCAAGCCCGAACTCTTTGCCGAAACGGTGTCGAAGGTGTATCGGAAGAAACCGAACCTTGTGCGCACGGTGACGCTGCGGCAATACGAACGGCGCCCGGACAGGGACAGCACCGACAGGATGCTCGACAGCGACTTCTCCCCCGGTATGGGCGAGGAGATCGTGAACTTCGCGTTCCGCCCGGAGAACCGGCGCAACTACCGATTCCGCATCGAGGACAGGAAGCTCCTGGGCGACCACCTGCTCTACACGCTGCGCTTCGAGCCGCGCTCGGCGCTCGCGGTGCACGAGCCCTCCGGCCGCGTGTGGGTGGACACGAAGGATTTCGTGATCGTACGTCAAGAACTCGAGTTCAAGCAGTCCCCGGTGCCGCTGTTCTTGAAGAGCATCCCGCACATGGTGGTCGAACGTACCCACGCGGGTGACTTCTGGGTGCTGTCGCGAGCGCTCGTCCGCATGGAGCTCACCGTGCCCGTGCCGAAGTTCGGGCGCTCGTTCGACTTCGGCATGGCATTCAGTGACTACCGGGTGAACGCCGGACTCCCGGACTCGATGTTTGCGGCCCCCGGCTCGCGCGGGGAGGGCACGCGCGTCCGTGTCCGAGTCGGCGGCGGGCGGAGGCGGTCGTGAAGACGTCGTGGCGCTCGGTGTGGGCATTCGCCGTGGCCTGCCGCTTCCTGCACGCAGGAATCGCTCGTGCCGACGTGGCGCCCGCGGACAGCGCGCTCGACGCGCACATGCGCGCGCTTTCGGACTCCACCGACGCGTGGTTCGGGATCACGGCGGCGCCCGTGGATACCGCCGGACTCGACTCCGCGCTCGCGGCGGGATTGGCGCGGCCGCTGGGCGCCCGGCGTGCCGGCGCGCGGCGGACGCGGCTCTCGTGGTCGCCCGCGCTGGGCTTCAATCGCGCGGACGGCGGGCAGCTGGGTCTGAACTTGAGGATTCCTTCGCCGCTTCCCGGGTCGCTCACGGGACGAGCGCAGTACACGACCGGCGCGCAGGACGTGCTCGGCGAGGGCGCGTGGGCGTATTCGTGGTCGGTGCGGCCGCTGCATTCCCGACTCGGCCTTCGCGTCGCAGGCGGTCGCTGGACCGAACCGCTCGAGCGCGATCGCTACGACGCGTTCTTCGCCACGCTGGGCGCGGTGATGTTCGGCAGCGATAGCTACCATTACCTGCGTCGCGACGGCTGGCGCTCGACGTTGCGTTTGGGGACTGACCGCACGTCGGCGTCGCTGGGCTGGCGCGATCAGCTCGAGTCGTCGCTTCCCTACACGACGCGATGGAACGTGTTTGGCAACACGCCGGATCCCAGGGACAACCGGAGCGTGACGCAAGGACGCATCCGTGAACTCGCGCCCATCGTGACGCTGCCCGTACCCGGTACGCGATTCCGCGCGCAGATCGCGCACTGGATCAGTGACCCGAAGCTCGGCAGCGACCGGTTCTATCGCCGCTCGCGCGCGAACATCGTGGGCGACGTGTCGCTCGGGTCGCATTTCGCCCTCGTGCCCAAGCTGAGCTACGGCAGGCTGCGCGGCGAAGCGTTGCCGCAGGAATCGTTCTCGTTCGGAGGCACGGGTGACCTGCGCACCATCGAGTCGCACATCTGGAACAGCACCGGGCGACTGTTCGTGCGCAACGACCTGGTGCTCGTGGACGATCTGCCGACGCTGTTTCACCTGCGCCTGCCCGCATGGCTGCCGCTCCAGGGCAGTGTCTACGGTGCGGCGGGCGCGTCGTGGGGACGCGACCCCTGGACGGGCGAAGCGGTGAGTTCGCGGCGTGACTGGCCCAAGCCCGAGGAGTGGCTGTTCGAAGCCGGCGGTGGACTCGGCTGGCGTCCCGGCATCCCGGATCCTCTCATGACGCTGCGCTTCGAATACTCGGTGCCCGTGGGTCCGGGGAGTCGCTCACCTGCGTTCACCATCTCGTTCCAGCGCCCGCTCGAGCTTCCGCGCGAACCGTGAGGGTGGGCGACCGCGTGGCCGCACGAACAAATGCCCCCGGCGGATCGCTCCGCCGGGGGCTCGTCGCGCCGCCCGTACCTTGCCCTAGCTGTGAAGGGTCGGACGCGACGCTTTTCGATGGCTCGTCAGTCGCTAGATCGAACGGCCATTGTGCTTGAGCCGCGCGATGTGACGGCTCTGGCGTGTCTGCGCGCGTCCGAGGCGTACGCGTTCGCCGGGCGTGACCACGCCGTCGGCCTTGGCGCGGCGCTCCATGCGACGAACGTGCGCCTGGCCGGCGCGAAGCCTGCGGTGCTCGTCGGGCGTGAGCTCGCCGCTCCGCGCGCCCTGTCGGATGCGCATGTGCTGGCGCGCCTCACGCCGATCCACGCGCGGCGTGGCGGGATGGGCGGCAACCAGCGAAGCGGTGAGCGAGGCCAGAATGGCGGCCAGCATCAGGATGCGGATGGACTTCATGGATTCCTCCTGCGTGGTCGCGGCTGCGACCATATGGGTCGGGCCTGGGGAGAATGCCCTCGTGTGCACTCTTTCCAGTGCAGTGCCCGTGCCGCGACAAAGGCAAACGCAGGAGGCGTTGGGCTGCAACCTGTTGACGCGGGTATTGCGGATTCACCAGGGTGCGTGTGGACGCGGCGGGCCAACCGGGGAGCCTGCATGTGCACCCACAGGGACGCCTCTCGCCCAGGAGTGAATCGGGCGAAGCGCAAAGACGAGCAAGTCGGCCGCTACCTAGTCGGGATTATTCATGAACCGTGAATCGAGAGGGACGGATGTCCGTGAAGCGCAAGGCGAAGGCTTGGCCCGCGACGGAGTCGTGTCGGTGACACGTCGCAGGAGCGGGTCAAGCCTTCAACGCAGCGATTCATGGGCAGCCGGCCCTCGCAGGCCACGGGCTCATGAATGATCCCGGCTAGTGTCCCGTCGACTTGAACGTGGGATCGGCGTCGAGCGCCTTGCGTGCACGGTCGAGCTTGAGCTTGAGCCGTCCCTGCAGCGGAACCGGCATCTCGGCGGGCCACTGGCGATACGCCTCGGCTGTGGCCTGCTGCAGCGACTTCGCGCGCACGCCCAAGCGCATGGTGCCGAATGTGAGTCGCAGGTCGGCGTTGTCGGCCAGGTGTAGCGAGTCGCCGACGTGGAACAGAGCCTTGGCGTCGTACCAGCGCGGTGGAAGCAGGTTGTGCGGGTACACCCACGTGTAGTCCACGGCCCACGTGCTGTCGCGATTCATGACCTGACAGCAGCGCGCGCCGTTGTCGAGCACGAACACGATGGTGTCGAGCTTCGCACGCTGGTTGATGCCCACCCAGTAGTCGGCGTGCAGCATGAACGGCTGGAGCGCCTTCTGCGACCCGGGCTCTGCGATCCAGTCCTCCAGCCGCGGCTGGGGCACGGGGGTTCGCGAAGCCGTCGGCGCCGTCGACGCGCTCGAGGACGCTTGGGGCGCGGAGTAGCAGCCGAGCACGAGCAGAGAAGCGAACGCGGCGAGCAGCCCATGCCGGCGCGTCGAGGTGACGGTGCTCAAGGCGGGCGGATCTTGAACAGATGCCGGCATCCGGCGATGTTAGCAAACCGACCGACTGCGCGTCAGCGGCCGGCGGGTCCTGCGCACCTTCGCCGACGCGGCCAGCGCCCCGTGGGGGGCGCTGGCGGCAGCACGGCGTTGCGGTGACTTTCTAGCGATAGAGCTTCTTGATCCGGTCCCACGTGCTGTGTCGCGTGCGGGTGGGAAGGTCGGTCTTCTCGGAGGGCACGAACAGGTATTCCACCGGCTCCTGTTGCACGTACTCCGGCCGCACGAGGAATTGGTCCGCCACGAGCGGATAGAACACGTCCGAGTACGGCTCGATCGGGTACACGGCCAGATGCGTGACCGTGTCGACCGGAGCGAAAACCAGTCCCTGGTGCTGCTTGAGGCATGGCGCGCACAGGTACTCCATGTCATGCGGGAACTGGTAGTCCACGCGCCACTCATCGCGCAGGTCGTAGCCCTGCGGCGGGCCAGGGAATCCAACCGCGCGATAGCAGAGGTAGTGGTTCGCGTGTGGCGCCACCGCCTGCTGCTGGTTCTTCCACGCCGGCACGAGCATGAACTCGAGATTCAAGACCTGCGCGCGATAGCTCCCGAACTGGTTGCTAACGATCACCTGGCGATTGACGGGAAGCTTTTCCAGGATGTTCCACCACGTGTAGTGGATGAACGTGTCGGGCACCGCCGAGTTGTTCTTGTGTACCCAGTTGAGCAGCCGTTCGCGCCGTTCGACCGTGAGCGGCACGCCCTGGCGGAAGAACTGGTCCTTGGCGAAGATGGGCTGCGGCAGGGGCTGCTGCTCGAGGAGGTGATAGGTCCAGTAATGCGTCGGGTCGAATGGCAGCGGACCCGGTTGCGCCAGCGCCAGCGAGGCGATGGACACGAGGCCCAGCAGGACGAGCAGGCCTCGGAGCGACGAAGTAAGCCGTTTACTCATGAGCCACCTCACGATGGGCAGGGGGGGGCGAGCTCCGTCTCGGAGATCCCATCCGTGGGCTGCGTGAGCGGCGTGGTCCGAGTCGCGGGAGGAGCGCGGGTCGCGTGGGTGCGTGAGCCCGTTGACGGAGTCGCGAACGCGCGGCTGGACCCTCGCCGAGCAAGAGTCGCCGCGGTTCCGGCGCAGAGCCGGGCGTGGTGGGAAGACGATCGTGACACCGCTACGGGACTCCCGTGGCGTCGAGCGCGGCTCGCGCTCCAGACGAAGTGCGGCTTCTTCAGCGCAACCTCGCACGCTCCCGCTACGGATAAGCAGGGTCAAGGGGAATCGCGCGTTTCGCGCGGCGAAATCGCGCGTTCCACCACGCATGCGCGACGCTGTCGAGCGGTCGGGAGAACAGGTTCCCACGTCCACGGCCCACGCCTACGCTTCGGGCTCCACCAACTCGATACGCCGCCACGCTCCGGACCGGAAACGCCAGATGAACGCCATCGCGAGCACCGCGATGTAGAACACCGTCACTCCGATGGCCGCGGACGGCCCGCCGCCGCGAACGTTCACCACCCACCACGCGACCGGAACGAAGACGGTCCATGCGCTCGCGAGACGCATCCACATGCACCACGTCGTGTCTCCCGCGGCGCGCAGCGCCTCGCCGACGGTGAGCCCGAGCGCGTCGAACACCTGCCATGCCGCGGACAGCGCCAGCATGCCAGCGCCGATGCGGACGAGTTCGTCGGATCCGGCACCGGCCGCGAACGCGCTCATGATCGGCCGCGGCAGCGTGAAGTAGACCAATCCAACGCCGCCCTGCCACACGAGCGCCACGCTCGCCGACAGACGCAGCAGTCGCGGAACGTCGTCGCGATCGCCACGGCCGATTGCCTGCCCCACGAGTACGGCGCCGGCGGAGGCGATCCCGAATGCCGGCATGAACGAGATGGAATTGACCTGGAGGATCGCGTTCATGGCGGCGAGCACCGTGGTGCCGAGTCGCGACACAACCGCGTTCAGGAACAGCGTGAACGCCGAGATCTCCATGAACCAGTTGAGCCCATTCGGGACGCCGAAGCGCAGCATGCGCAGGAACTCGCCGAGACGGGGCGCGATCGGCGCTCCGCCGGCGATCTCACGCTGGCGAGCGGTGAACGCGGCCAGCATGTATGCGAGGCCGGCACAGGTGGCGAGTCCGCTCGCGAGCGCCGCGCCCTTCACTCCCATCGCCGGCGCGCCGAGATGACCAAAGATGAGTGCCCAGTTGAGGACGATGTTCACGGACATGACGATCATGCTCGCGCGCATGTGCACGCGCGTGTCGCCCAGCCCCCCGAACCAGTTGCCTAACGCTTCCATGGCCACGAACGCCCCCAAGGACCAGAATCGCCAGTGGAGGTAGTCTGTTATCGCCAGCTGCACGCCGGGCACGAACCGGAACACCGCCACGCCGGCGCCGAGCCATGGCGTGATGGCGACCGCTGCAACCGTGGTGATCACGGCGAGCGCCAGGCCGTACCAAGCGTAGCGTCGCGCCGCGAGCAGGTCGCCGCGCCCGTAGAGCTGCGCCGCGAAGCTCTGCACGATGAACACGGTGCCCATGGGCAGAACGCCGATCGAGAGCAGGTTGATCGCACCGGTCGTCACCGCGGCGAGCGCCTCGTCACCGAGGCGAGCCGACATCAGCGCGTCGCAAAGTCCCACGACGGATTGCGTGGAACGCGACAGCACCACGGGCCACGCCAGCGCCAGCAGCTCACGCAGCCCCACCGCGGGCGCGCGGGCGTTCAAGCGATGCGTTTCCAGACGCGCGCAGAGCACTCGCGCGCGCGCGTCGCCACCTCGCGTTCGTCCACCGTCACGAGCACGCCATTGTCCATGATGACGTTGCCCGCCACCATCACACCGGACACGCTCGAGCGGAGCAGCCCCGTAGACAGGTGGTGGAGGAACGTGCGGTTCGAGAGCTCAGTGGCCGGCCGGTAGTCGAGCATCACAAGATCCGCCGGCGCGCCCGGCGCGATCACACCCAGCTCCTCGCCGAAGTGGTCCGCCGCCCAGCGCGCGCCGTGAACGTAGAGCCGCCGGTAGTGCGCCTCGGCCATGCGCGGTAACGGGGGGCCTTCGGGAAGCGGTGGCGCGTTGGCGCCGTCGTCGCTCCCCCACGCGAGGTCGCTCTCGCGCATGAGCGCGGCCGCGGCATTCACGCCGCTCGCCGACAGCGCGTCGCCGCGGTCGCGCACCGCGCTCAGCAGGTCGCGGGGCGCGCGTTCGGCATGTGCCCAGAGCGCGGGCTTGGCCTCCGCTGGCAGCACGCTCGGCCGGTTCCAGCGTTCCGCCGGCGTCAGGTCGAGTGCCAGGTCCACGTGCACGGCGTAATGTCCGCCCGCCGCCTCGAGCGTCTCGGCGAGCAGCGTCTCGATGCCGCGGAGAGTCGTGGCCTGCACGCCGAGCATGCCGCGAAGCCGACCCTGGCGCTTTCGGGACAGCTCCTTCGCGAACCCGACGCTCTCGTCGATCGCCGCGCGCCGTTCGAGTGGCGTGTCGTCCTCCGCCGCCCCGTAACAGGTGGCGACGCGCACGCCGACGCGGTCCGCCGCGCCCATGACTTCGGAAAGCGACAGGTCGAGGCACGCGCCCGAGCGATGGAAGTCGACCACCGTGGTGACGCCGTGGCGCAATCCCTCCACGAGCGCCGCGCTCACGGCGCGACTCACGTCCTCGGTCGAGAGCGCGCGGTCGTACGCGCGCCATTCGGTGGGCGTTCGCAGGCCCAGTCCGCGCGCCAGATGGCGCGCGAGATGCGCGTGCGTGTTGACGAACCCCGGCATCACGACGCGGTCGCGCGCGGGCCACAGTGTCTCGTCCGGGTAGGCATGCGCGAGGTCACCGGCGCTGCCTATGTTCGCGATGTGCGAGCCGACGACACGCACCGCGGCATCCTCGTACACCTGCGGCTCGGCGCCGCCGGTGATGACGGTGCACGGCCCGACGATCACGCCACCGCTCCGGCGAACCCGGCGCGCTGCGCCAGCGCCCGCGCTTCGGTCATCGCCTCGGCCGCGCAGCGCCCGGGCTCGAGCGTGGTGTGGGTACCGTCTCGATAGAGCACGCGGCCCTGGACGACCGTGAGTCTCACGTCAGTGTCGCGCGCGGCGTGGACGAGCGTCGTGTAGACGTCGCGATCGGCGAACGGCCCGTGGTGCACACGGTCCGTGCGCACCACGGTCACGTCGGCCTGCTTTCCCGCTTCCAGCGAACCCACCTCGCCCGCCAGGCCCAGCGCCTCGGCGCCGTGGCAGGTGGCGAGCGCCACGATGTCTTCGGCCGCAAGCGGATCGTCGCGATGCAAGACGCGCGCGAGGTCTGCGGCGAGCGACATTTCCGCGAACGAGTCGAGCCGGTTGTTGCAGGCGCCGCCATCGGAACCCAGACCGCGACGCACACCCGCGCGCTTCCACGCGCGTACGTCGGCGAGGCCGGAGCCCAGTTTCAGATTGGATCCCGGGCAATGGACGAGTGCTGCATCCGCGAGCTTGAAGAGCGCGATCTCGTCGTCGTCGAGCCAGACGCCGTGCGCGCCCACGAAACGCTGCGACAGCACGCCCTGCTGCGCGAAATACGGTGCCGCGTGGCTGCCGACGGCCGCCTTCACCTCGCCGCCTTCCGTGGGCGACTCGGCGAGATGCGTGTGCACGAGCAGGTCCCGCTCGCGCGAAGCGTCGGTGACGTCACGCCACAGTCCCTCGCTGCACGACAAGATGAAGCGTGGCGCCAGCGACACGCGCAACCGGCCTTCCGCCGCGCCGTGCCAGCGATCAGCGATGCCGAGCGCGGAAGCGAGGGCTCTGTCCGCACCCTCCAGCAGCCGCGGCGGCACGCGGTCGCCCTGGTCCATGAGCGCAGGCCCGAACACGGCGCGGAGCCCGGTCTCGGCGAGCGCCTGCCCGAGTGAATCCGAGTGGTGGACGGTACCCATGTCGTTCACGCATGTGACGCCGCCCGCCACGAGCTCGCAGGCGCCGAGCTTGACCGAGGCCGCGAGCGACGCGTCGGTATGCGCCGCCTCGAGTGGCCAGATCGCCTCGCGGAGCCAGCGCAGCAGATCGCTGTGTTCGGCAAGACC
>JAHFBW010000267.1 GCA_023249845.1 Candidatus Eiseniibacteriota bacterium | reverse complement strand
TCCTCAACCGTGGCATCGTGAAGGCCGACATCTACAAGTGGCGGCTCGGCTTCGACGCCTACATACAGCGCGCCATCTTCCCGGTGCGTGACGAGGGCGGCAACGTCGTGGGCGCGCTCCGCCGCGCGGTCCACGAGAAGCAAGACCCGCGCTACCTCGACACGCCGGGCGCCTTCGTGTGGAAGAAGCGCGTGTTCTACGGCGAGCACGACATCGACCGCACCGTCTCCACGGCGATCATCGTCGAGGGGCCCATGGGGGCGATCTTCGCGGCGAGGCTGTTCCCGAACGTGCTCGCCATGATGGGCGCCGACACGGGCGTGGACGCCGAGAGGCTGTCCAAACTCCAGAAGTGGGGTGTGAAGAACATCATCCTCATGCTCGATTCAGATGAGAAGGGCAAGAGCGCCGTGTACGGGCGCGCCGCGCCTGATGGTGAGTGGATCGCTGGGCTCAAGGACGGCTTGCGTCGCTACTTCGTCGTGAAGGTCGCGAAGCTCCCGCCGAAGGAAGATCCTGACGACGTAGTGCGCCGCGACCCTACAGCCCTGCGGGGGATCGTAGATTCTGCGGCCTACCTCGAACCTACTACCTTGACGGGCGGACCAGGGTCCGTTACTTTGTCGTCGCCCCAGCGGGGCGTTGCAACTGTGCAGCATGGCATCAAGGAGTTCTTGAAGAACCGCGAGCAGCGGTAGGAGATTCGCGATGAGTGGTATGGGTATGCAGCGTGGGTTCGGAGCGACGCCGGACATGGCTCCGGCTCCGAACCAGGGCGACCCCCTGATCGGGTCGAGCATCTTCCACATCTCGGCGGAAGAGGGGAAGAACCGGAGGACGACGATCCTCCTCGACGATGAGCCGGTGTGGGGCTACCGGCACAAGATCAAGAGGCCGTACACGCCTGGCAAGCCGAGCGGCGACTGGAGGGAGCGCGACATCCGACTCACGTGCGCCGTGCCGCACGACAAGAACGACCAGCCGCGCTCGTGCCTCGCGTGTGAGGCCGCCATTCGCAACGGCGACATCATCAAGCGCAACTTCACCGCGAACCTCACCTGCATCGACGTTGGTGAGCACCGCACGAAGAGGGGCCAGGTTTACCACGACCTGAAGAAGATGGTCGAACTCGACTGGGCCGCCTACGAGACGTTCCGTGAGCAGAAGAAGGCGCTCGGCTCGCTCGTAGGCATGGCCTTCTCGGTCATGCGCCCGACCGGCGACCCGAAGCAGTCCAAGACCTTCGGGATGTGGACCCCGCTCCAGCGCGTGAACCTCGTGCAGCACTTCTGGTCCTCGTCGGCGGTGCGCAGCATCATGGAGATGGCGCAGAAGCGTGGCGAGCGCATCACGCAGCAGGACGCCGTGACGCGGCTCATCTCGCCCATCGACTACGGGAAGGAACTGAACAACTACACGCCGGCGCTCGCCGAGCGGTTCGTGATGCGCGCCGTGTCGCGCGCCGGGTCGTCCGCGAGCGACGACGCCGGCGGCTTCCAGTCCTCGCCGCCGGCCGGCTTCGGTGGGCCGCCCCCCGGTTTCCAGGGTGCGCCGCAGGGCTTCGGCCAGGGGCAGGGTCAGCCCGGCTTCCCGCAGGGTCCGCAGGGTCCGCAGGGCTTCCAGGGGGCGCAGACGATGTCTCCCGCGGCGGCGCCCGACTTCTCGGTCCAGCCGCAGCAGCCGCAGCAGCCGATGGGTGGGATGCCTCCCCAGGGCTTCCAGCAGAACCCGCAGAACCCGCAGGGCTTCCCCGGCGGTCAGCCGCAGGCCGGGCAGTTCCCGCAGCAGGGCATGATGTCGCAGGGCTTCCCGCAGGGCGCGCCCCAGGGCTTCAACGGCAACGGTGGGGGGTCCGTCCCGCCCCCGCCCCAGGGTGTGACGCCGGCGCAGCATCAGCCCCAGCAGTTCGGTGGGCCCCAGCCGGTGGGCAACCCCATGGGCGCCACGATGCCCCCGGGGATGAGCATGCCGCCCCAGCAGGGCCAGCAGCAGCCGACGCTGGCGCCGTGGGCCGGGCAGCAGCCGACCCTGGGCCAGCCGCAGATGCCCCAGCAGCAGATGGCGCCGCAGCAGGGCGGACCTGTGATGCCGCAGGGTGGCGGCTACGGCTTCGAGTCGTCGCCGGGGTGGCAGCAGCAGTTCCCCCAGGGCGCTCCGCAGGGGCAGATGCCGCAGCAGGGGCAGATGCAGCCCGCGCCGGCGCCCCAGCAGATGCCGCAGGGTCAGCCGCAGGCGGCGCCCCAGCAGGCGATGGGCTTCCCCAGCCGGCCGAGCGGCCTGCCCTTCTAGTCCCCCTGGCGCGGCCGGCGTGATCCTCGTTGGGTCACGCCGGCCGCGCGCTTCTCTCGGCTCATCCCTACCACGCGAGGCAGTGCGTGTACCGCATCCTTTCGCCCGCTGAAGCTACGCCCATGCTCCTCGATCGGCGCGTCTCGCCGGTCGTCAGTCTGGACACCGAATGGGACGTCGCGACAGGCAAGCTCAAGGGCGTCTCGATGGCCGGTGGCACGCCGGACCGCGGGATCTTCGGGTGTTTCTGGTCTTTCGACCCGCGCTTCCAGACGGTCGAGTGGGACACCTTCCTACGCACTGTCATCCTTCCGATCTTCGGCGACGCCCAGCGCGTCGTCGTGATGCACCCGATCAACGTCGACATCAAGAAGCTCCGTCAGCGGGGCCTCACTGATAGCTTCACACGCTGTCAGCTTGAGGACACCGTGGCGATGTCCTACATCTACGACGACAACCTCCCGCACGGCCTCAAGGAACTCGCCTACTGCATCCTGCTCAAGACGACGGCCACTTCCCACGCGGCGACCCAACGTGAGATCGAGGACATCCGCAAGAGCGCGAAGGACGTCATCAAGGAGAACCTCGACTTGGTGTGGGGGTGCTATCAGGCCGAGCGGAAGAAGTCGACAGAGGTAGAAGTGCGCATCGACCCGACATGGCCGGGCTGGAAGCGCCTCGCGATGTCGCTTCCGCCTGGCCTGCTCAAGAACGACTCTGCCAAGAGCGGCAAGCGCGGGGTGTTCGACCTCGTGCGGCCGATGATCGAGAGCGTCGTCCAAGCCGACTACGACCGGCGAGCGCACCAGCGGTTCAGCCTCTACGGTGCCGAGGACGCCGTGTACACGCTGATGCTCCGCTACTGGTTCAAGCCTAGTTTCAACCAGCGGCAGCTTGAGCATCTCTCCCTAGAAACGCAGGTGACGCATCCCTGCGTGACGGAGATGGAGGAGCGCGGCCTCAAGGTCGACATCCCGCTGCTGGAGGCCATCGCTGTCGCCATGCGCGCCTCGTTCGAGGCGCTACATCAGGAGGTGACACGGCTGTGGTCTCTGCCATCTGACGACCCGGCGGTTCCGTTCAACTACAGCAGCAACGACCAGGTGGCCGCACGGCTGTGGGTCGACTGGCGTCTCGATCCGCCGGCGTGGGCGAAGAATCGCGACGGCTCCATCCGTGCGAAGTACCGCCGCGCGAAGGACGGGTTGTGCAAGGCCGACGCGCTCATCCTCGAAGCGATGGTCAAGAAGTACGAGAGCACCCCTTACGGTGCGGCCATCCAGAAACTCCTCGACCTGCGCGGATGGGAGAAGCTCATCGGTACCTACGTGGAGCCGATCCTCGTCATGGCGAAGTCGGACCCCGACGGCCGGGTCCACTCCTCGTTCTGGCCGACCGGCGCGCGCTCGGGCCGCTTCTCGTCGAGTGATCCGAACGTCGAGAACATCCCTCGCGACACTACGATGCCTACGATCCTCGTGGCCCTCGCGCTGGCGCTGTTCAAGGTCACCGACCCCTTCAAGCCGCCACGTGGCTTCGTGCCGCTCATCAAGAAGAACAAGGACACGACCGCGCCGTGCGCAGCCGACAAGGCGCACAAGGGCTGCGCGGCGTGCGCGACAGTCAAGGAGTGGCGCGTCCGGTCGCTGCGCGAAATCTTCATCGCTCCGAAGGGCTACAAGCTCGTCTCGGCCGACCTCTCGCAGATCGAGAACCGCTTCACGGCGTTCGAGTCGCGCGACGCGACGATGCTCGACCTCTACCGGCGGTGGGACTGCTCGGAGTGCAAGCAGACCGGGCTGTCAAACACCATCCTCCACACCTGCCCGAACTGCGGTGCGAAGGAGGGCAAGCGCGACAAGAGCAAGCCGACGCAGCCGGTCATCAAGGGCTTCGTTCACGGCAAGGACATCCACAGCGCGACGGCCGCCTACCTGAACTTCTTCGAGAAGTACGGCGAGGACGCCCGCAACCGGGCCAAGACGTTCAACCACGCCGCCACCTACTCGATGGGTGCCGACACGCTCGCGAAGCGTGAGGGCATCCCTCGCGACGAGGGCATCGCCAACCTCACGGGCTGGCACGCCACCTACCCCGGCATCCGCGGCGACCTCGACCGCCCGCGCCCCGGGACGCTGCACGATCGCGTCCTCACGGACATCACAGAACGCGGCCAGGTCGAGATGTTCGACGGCCACCTACGGCGCTTCCACGCGCAACGCCTACTCCTCCGCTCGGGGAACTTCAACCCCTGGGAGTGGGAAGGCACGATGCGCGAGGGCGTCAACGTCAAGATGCAGGGTGGCACTGGCGTGGGCATGAAGCGCGCGATGCTCGCGATCCGTCGTCGGATCATCGAGCGTGGGTGGTGGGGAATCGTGTTCCTCGTCAACCAGGTGCATGACGAGTTGCTCTACGAGGCCCGCGAGGACATCGCCAAGGAGGTCTTGGCACTCGTGTGTCACGAGATGGAGAGTGCGTTCCACGAGTTGGATGTGCCGATTCTTGCCGAGGGCGGAATGGCCGACAACTGGAAATACGCGCATGCGTGATGAAGGAGGCTACACTGTGAACAAGGATGACCTGGTGGAGAGGGTGCTCGGGACCGGCCGC
>JAHFBW010000266.1 GCA_023249845.1 Candidatus Eiseniibacteriota bacterium | reverse complement strand
TCGCGCGGGTGGCGCCGCCGGTGCGCGACGCGCGCGCGTGCTCGTGCGGCGGGAGCGGGCCTTGCTCGTCCGCGCACGCCCGCTCGAACGGGGCCGCTTGCCCGGCGTGCCGCCCGGGAACATCGCGCGCTCGACCAGCAGGCAGAACGCGTGGCCCATGGCGATGTGGCCCTCCTGGATGTTCGGCGTCACCGCGCTCGGCGTGATCAACGCCACGTCGCAGAGCGCCGCGAACTCGCTGCCCTTGGCGCCGGTCATGCCGATCACCGTCATTTCCAGCCGGTGCGCCGTGCGCACGGCGCGACGCACGCTCTCGGAACGCCCGCTCGTGGTGATCGCCACCAGCATGTCGCCGGGCGAGCCCAGCCCTTCGAGCTGGCGCGAGAACACATCGTCGTAGCCGTAGTCGTTGCCGATCGCGGTCACCGCCGACGAGTTGACGGTCAATGCCACCGCGGGCAGGCCGGGACGGTCCACGAGGTAGCGGCCCGAGAACTCCGCGGCGAGGTGCTGCGCGTCGGCCGCGCTGCCGCCGTTGCCGCAGAAGTATGCCGTGCCGCCGTTCTCGAAACAGCCCATGAGCAACTCGGCGGCCGAGGCCACCGCCGCGGCGTTCCGCTTCTCGAGCTGCGCCAGCGTGCGAGCCGTATCGCGGAGCGCCGCCCGCGCCTGTCGCTCGAGTGGTCCCTCGTCCGTGCGACCCCTGCGTGTGGCCATGACCGCTTCCTCCCTAGCGGGGACTATTCATGAGCTGCGTCGCGAGAATACGCCCAGGCCGCGCCAGACAAGGAGCAGAGCCCGGTCGCGACGCAGTCGTGTCTGGACGACACGTCGAGGAGCGACCGGGCTCCGCGACGCCGGATGGTGCGGTCTGGGCGTGTTCGCAGCAGCAACTCATGAATAGCCCCCGCTAGCGTTTCACTGGTGCGGGTTGCGCAAGGTAGCGTGCGAGCGCGTCCCGCCAATGCGGCAGCGGGTGCCCCAGGACCTGCTGCAGCCGCGACGTGTCGAGCACCGAGTACGATGGACGCCTGGCAGGGCGCGCGAGCTCGGCGCTCGAGAGGCACGACACCGTCACGTTCGCGCCGGCGAGCGCGCAGATCTCGACCGCGAACTCATGCCACGTGCACGAGCCCTCGTTCGTGGCGTGGAACGTCCCCACGGCGCCCTTCACCATGCACTGGACGAGCGCGCCGGCCAGGTCCTGCGTCCACGTCGGTGAGCCCCGCTGGTCATCCACGACCGCGAGCGGGCCGCCCGCCAGCGCGCGCGCGCGGATGGTGTCCACGAAGTTCTTGCCGCCCTGGCCGTAGAGCCAGGCGGTGCGCACGATGGCGTGGCGAGGGTTCGCTGCCCGGACTGCCTGCTCCCCCGCGAGCTTGCTCCGGCCATAGGCCGAGAGCGGTCCGGTCGGGTCGTTCTCACGCCGCGGCTTCGGGTCGTCGCCGGCGAACACGTAGTCACTGGACATCGAAAGAATCGCCGCGCCCGCTCCCGCCGCGGCGGCGGCGACGTTTCCCGCGCCCTCGCCGTTCACCTTCATGGCGTGGTCCTCGCGCGACTCGCAGCCGTCCACGTCCGTGTACGCCGCGAGATGGCAGACCCAGTCCGGGCGGGCTTTGAGCGTCGCCGTACGCACGTCCTCCAGACGCGTCACATCGAGGTCCGTGAGCGCCGTCACCTGGTGACCGGCGTTCCGGAGCGCGGGCAGCACGGCATGCCCGAGCATGCCCGCCGCGCCCGTCACCATGACGATCACGCCAGTTCCACGCGGCTCGAGTCGCCGAGCATGAGCCGATGGGCACTCGGGCGGGCGTTGCTCGTGGTGACCACGACGTCGCGGCCGATCAAGCTCGACTCGACGCGCCCGGTGATCGAGCGCAGCTCGCTTCGGTCGAGCACGATCGAGTGCTCGATCTCACAGCGGTCGATCTGCACACCGTCCGCGATGGCGCTGAACGGCCCGACGTACGCGTCCGTGATACGCGCGCCGGCGCCGATGATGAGCGGTCCGCGCAGGCGCGAGCGTTCCACCTTCGAACCCTTGCCGATCCGCACCGGGCCCTCGATCACCGTGGCCGCGTCCACGTCGCCCTCGATCTTCGTCTCCATGTCGGTGAGCACGATGCGGTTCGCCTCGAGCAGGTCCTCGACACGGCCGGTATCCTTCCACCAACCGTGGATGACGTGCGAGCGCACGTTGCGCCCAGTACTGATCAGGTGCTGGATGGCGTCCGTGATCTCGAGCTCGCCGCGCGCCGAGGGCTTGATCGCGCGCACGGCGTCGAATATGGACTTCGTGAACAGATAGACGCCCACGAGCGCCAGGTCGCTCTTCGGCTGCTTCGGCTTCTCCTCGAGCCGCACGACGCGTTCGCCTTGGAGCTCGGCGACGCCGAACTCCCACGGCCGCGCGACCTTGGCCAGCAGGATCTGGGCTTCCGGCTTCTCGCGCTCGAACTCGCGCACGAACGGCACGATGCCGTCCTTGATCAAGTTGTCGCCGAGGTACATGACGAACGAGTCGCCCGCCATGAAGGCCTCGGAGATCTTGACCGCGTGCGCCAGGCCGAGCGGCGCTTCCTGCTCGATGTACGTGACGTGAAGCCCGAACTGCGAGCCGTCACCCACCGCGGCTCGGATCTCGGCCTGCGAGTTGACGAGCGTCGTGACCAGCTCGCCCGTGCGGTGGTCCGGCTGCAGCAGCTCGCGCGGGTCACTCACGACGATGCCGACTTCGCGGATGCCGGCGGCCGCGATGGCCTCGAGGCCGTAGTTCAACACCGGCTTGTTCGCCACCGGCACGAGCTGCTTGGCCCGCGTGTGCGTGATCGGGCGCAACCGCGTGCCGCGGCCGCCCGCCAGGACGAGTGCCTTCAATGCTTGTTCCTCAGGTACACGAGAAACCCCACGATGATGAACAGGCCCATGATGACCATGGCGGCGATCTGCCCCCAGGTCATGTCCGTGACACCCGCGCGAGAGTGCCGGCCGGCCGGTTCGTCGTCACGACAACGCCTCGGCGAGGAGCCGCCTCGCCGCGGCCAGTGCCTGATCCAACTTGTCGAGCTCGCGGCCGCCGGCGAGCGCCAGGTGCGGTTTGCCGCCGCCCGAGCCGCCGGTCAGCTTGGCCACGGCACGCACGAGTTCATCGGCGCGCAGCTTCTTCTCGGCGACGAGATCGTCGGTGACCGCCGCGACGAAGGTGAGCTTGCCGTCCGCCTCGAGTGCCAGCACCGCCGCGCCGCGGCCGAGTGCCAGGCGCAGCTTGTCCGCCGCGTCGCGCACGGCGTTCGTGTCGCCACCGGAGCGAAGCTTCGCCACCAACCAGCGCCCACCAGGAGCGCTCGTGGCCTCGGCGGCCAACTGCGCGACCTCGGCCTCGAGCCCCTGCTTGCTCGCCTGCGACGCGGCCCTTCGCAACGAGGCCAGTTCGTCTTTGAGCCGTTGCACGGTCTCGAGCAGCCGGCCGGGCGGCGCCTGCAGCGCCTGAGTGACCTCCGCCAGCGTGTCGCTCGCGTTCATGAGATGGGCACGCGCCGCCGGCCCGCACAGCGCCTCGATGCGCCGCACGCCCGAAGCCACCGCGGTCTCCTCGGTGAGCACGAACACGCCGATGTCGCCCGTGCGCCGCACGTGCGTCCCGGCGCAGAGCTCGAGCGAGGGCGCGATGCCGGCGTCAGCTACGCCGTCCACCGTGACCACGCGCACCCGCTCGCCGTACTTCTCGCCGAACAGCGCCATGGCGCCCCTCGCCTTGGCTTCGGCGAGCGGCACCTCGCGCCACGATACGTCCACGTTCGCGAGCACCCAGTCGTTCACGCGCTGCTCGATGGTGGCGGACTGCGAAGCACTTGGGGACTCGAAGTGCGAATAGTCGAAGCGCAGCCGGTCGGGCGCCACGAGCGAGCCCGCCTGGTGCACGTGCTCGCCGAGCACCGTGCGCAGCGCCGCGTGCAGGAGATGCGTGGCGGTGTGGTGGCGCTGCGTCGAGGCGCGCGCGACTTTGTCCACGCGCACCGTCGCGTGTCCCGCGCCGCCCTGCTTGAGCAGTTCCTCGCGCGTGCCCGCGGTGAGTCGGACGCGGTGCACGATGCGATCGTCCTCGCGATAGATGTGCACGAGTGTTCCGCGCGCGCTTCCGGCCGTCACCTCACCGGTGTCCGCCACCTGGCCGCCGGACTCCGCGTAGCAGGGTGTGCGGTCGAGCACCAGCTCCAGCTCGTCGCCCACCTCGCGCCAGGCCACGATCGTCGCGCCATCAAGCGACGTGGTGTCGTAGCCCACGAACTTCGAGTCCGGGCCGGTCGAGAGTGACGTCCACAGCCGCTTCTCGCCAGCCGCGTCACCCTTGAACCGACTCGCGGCGCGAGCGCGTGTTCGCTGCTGGTCCATCTCGCGCTCGAAGCCGTCCACGTCCACGACGCCGCCCTGCTCGCTCACGATCTCGGACGTGAGTTCCACCGGGAAACCATAAGTGTCGTGCAGCTCGAACGCCTGCGCGCCGGTCACGAACACCGCCGGCGCCCTCGCCGCTCCGTCTTCGGGACCCGTCGTGGTGAACGGGGGCTTCTTGCCCCGGTTCTCGCGCAGCACGCTCTCGAGCCTCGCCCATCCGGCCTCATACGTCTGCCCGAATCCCGCCTCCTCCTGCTCCAGCAGCCGCACGATGCGATCGCGATGCGTCTCGAGTTCGCGGTAGTGCCCGCCGAATTGGTCGATGGCGCGTGTGGCGACCTCGGCCAGGAACGTGCCGAGGAGCGCCAGCCCCTGCTTGGATCGCCCGCGCGTGACCGAGCGGCGCAGCAACCGGCGCAACACGTAGCCCGCCCCCTCGTTCCCCGGGAGCGCCCCCTCGGACACCGCGAATGCCAGCGCGCGCACGTGGTCGGCGATGATTCGCGCGTCACGTGTCGCCGCCAGGCGATTCGT
>JAHFBW010000265.1 GCA_023249845.1 Candidatus Eiseniibacteriota bacterium | reverse complement strand
CCGCGCGAGACGCCGGGCCCAGTCGCATCGGGTCCAGGGCCGGCGCCTGCGGCGTGCCCAGCTGCGGCGTCTTCCGCGGCGGGCGCGTGAGTGAGTCGGCCAGGTCGAGCAGTGGCTTCACCCGCTCCTTGGGCGGCACGATCAGCTCGTTCGGAACTGTCTGCCCGTCAGCCTCCAGATAGTCGCGCGCCGCGAGCTGCGCCTCGGTGGCGGGGTACTCGCGCACCACCTTCCAGAACAGCGAGTCGCCTGCGGAGCGCTGGCTCAACTTTCGTGACAGCACCCAGGCCTGCGCGTTCAGCGCGCGCGCGACCGCCGACCGACTCGTGCTGGAATCCGAGATGGCGCGGTATTCTGCGAGTGCTCGCTCGGGGCGTTCGAGGTTGTAGAGATAGTGCTCGGCGGTGAGGAAACGGGCCTCGGCCTTGCGCTCGACGGAGTCGATGCCGCTCGCGGTGCGGAATCGCTCGATGCGATCCAGGTTCTCGAGTCGCTGCTGCGCCTGCTGCGCGAACTGCGATGTGCCCGTCTGCTCCTTCACCTTGTGGAACTCGGCACGGGCACGAGCGAAGTCGTCCGCGCCGGTCTCGTACGCGTAGCCGATACGGTACTGGGCCTCGGCCGCGAGCTGCGTGCGTGGATAATCCTGGAGCACGGTCTCGTAGTACTGCACCGCCTCCTTGACTCGCCCCGCGAGCAACTCCACGCCGCCCATGCGAATCGTGAGCCGACCGTACTTGTCCTGCCCCGGACCGACCGCGACGATGACCGGCTGCACCGGCGTCGCGGAGCCGGAAGCGGTACCCGTCGCGCCCACGCGCTGGAGCGCCGGCACCGGCGGCGGCACGGGCACATGCGAGCGCGCATCGCGCAGCACGCCGCGAGCTTCCTCGTACTGGCGGTTGGACTCGAGGCAGTCCACCTCGCGCAGCAGGTAGCGGAAGCGGTCGTCGTCGGTGAGGGCTCGCAACCCGATGCTGCGGAAGTCCTCACGCGCGCCCTTCCAGTCCCTTTGTAGATACCGCGCTTCGGCGCGCTGCCGGAGCGCGCGGTCCACCAGCACGTGATTGGAGAAGTGCTCGATGATCTGCCCGGCCGAGCGGGCCGCGTCCTGTGGTCGGTTGAGCGCCAGCAGCGCTCGCGAGCGCTCGTACCACGCGTACGGCACGAGCTCGTGTCTCGGGGCCTGCGCCAGGAAGTTGTCGAAACGGTCCACGGCCAGCTCGTACTTGCGTGCCGCCCGGTACGCGACCCCGAGGAAGAACTCGGCGTCGGGCCGAAGCTCGCTCTTGGGGAAGCGCGTCTCGAATTCCTGGAGCATCGCCACGGCCTTCAGCGGATCGTCCGTTCCGATCAGCGTGCGCGCCCACATGAGCCAGGCGTCGTCCACCCACTTCGAACGCGGGTGCACGCCGAGCACCTTCTTCGAGTAGTCCGCCGACTTGTTGTAGTTCGAGCGCTGCGCCGACCCTTCGCGGTCCACTTCGTACGGCTGCCCATCGGTGGCCTTCATGTAATACCTTCGCGCCAGGTAGAACGTGTTGTAGTAGGCGCACGACACGGTCAGGCCGGCGAGCAGAACGAGCGCGGCGAGTCCGGCGAACCGGCTTCTGGACATGGCCAGTCTCACCCCGGTCTCCTCACAGCGCTTCCTGAAGGCAGGTGACGTCCAGGGGACCGCGGCGCATGGCCTCGAGCCCCGCCACCATGACCTGGGCGCCGGCGAGCGTGGTGACCACGGGCACGCCCATCGCGACCGCGCGTTCGCGAATGGCCTGCTCGTCGAACTCCGACGCGCGCCCGAGCGGCGTGTTGATGACCAGTTGGATATCCCCGTTCTCGATGAGGTCGGCCACGTGCGGCCGGCCCTCGTGAACCTTGAACACCTCGCGCACCGGGATGCCGTTCCGGGAGAGAAACCGGGCGGTGCCGCGCGTCGCCACCAGTCCATACCCCAGTTCCACCAGTTTCTTCGCCATGAACGTGATCGCGCGCTTGTCGTCGTCGCGCACCGACAGCAGCACGTTGCCCGACTCGGGCAACGATTCTCCCGCGCCGAGGTGCGCCTTGGCCAGCGCTCGGCCGAAGTCGAGGTCGCGGCCCATGACCTCGCCCGTGGACTTCATCTCGGGGCCCAGGAGCGCGTCCTCGCCGGGGAACCGGCTGAACGGCAGCACCGGCTTCTTGACGCTGATCATGCGCGGTTCCGTGGCGGCGGGCCGGATGTCGGACAGCCGCTCGCCCACCATGACGCGGGCGGCGAGGCGCGCGAGCGGGATGCCTACCGCTTTGCTCACGAACGGCACGGTGCGCGACGCGCGCGGGTTCGCCTCGAGCACGTAGATCTCGCCCAGGCGCACGGCGTATTGTACGTTCAGCAGGCCGCGCACGCCGAGCGCGTGCGCGAGCCGCGCGGTGATTGCGCGCACTTCGGCCACCGTGCCATCGCCGAGCGTGAACGGCGGGATCACGCAAGTGGAGTCGCCAGAGTGCACACCGGCCTCCTCGATGTGCTCCATGACAGCGCCCACCAGCACGCTTTCGCCGTCGGCCACGGCGTCCACGTCCACCTCGAGCGCTCCCTCGAGGAACTTGTCGAGCAGCACGGGTTCGTCGGCGGACACCAGCGCTTCGCGCGTGAGCCACTCCTCCAGCTCACCGCGGTCGTACACGATGCGCATGCCGCGCCCGCCCAGCACGTACGACGGCCGCACGAGCACCGGATAGCCGAGCTGCTCGGCGCAGGCGAGCGACTCCTCGCGCGTCGAGGCGACGCGGGATTCGGGCTGCCTCAAGCCCACCGCGGCCACGAGGTCTCGCCACCGCGAACGGTTCTCGGCCAGGTCGAGTCCGTCGAACGACGTGCCGAGGATCGGCACGCCCGCCTCGTGCAGCGCGCGCGCAAGCTTCAACGGTGTCTGCCCGCCCAGTTGCACGATGACGCCGATCGGCCTCTCGCGGTCCACGATGTTGAGCATGTCCTCGGCGGTGAGTGGCTCGAAGTAGAGCCGGCTCGAGACGTCGTAGTCGGTGCTCACCGTCTCGGGGTTCGAGTTCGCGAGCAGCACGTCGAAACCGCGGCTCTTCAACTCGAGCGCGGCCTGCACGCAGCAATAATCGAACTCGAGGCCCTGGCCGATGCGGTTGGGACCCGATCCAATGATGAGCACGCGCGGGCGCGTGGATTCGGGCACTTCGCACTCGTCTTCGTACGTGGAGTAGAAGTAGGGCGTCTCCGCCTGGAACTCGGCGCCGCAGGTGTCCACCGCCTTCATCACCGGCACGATGCCGGCGGCAACGCGATGGCGCCGCACTTCGGTTTCCTCGAGCCGCATGCGCGCGGCCAGGTGGCGATCCGAGAACCCGAGCCGCTTGGCGCACCGGACGAGCGCGTCATCCCAGCGCGCGCCGTAGAGCCGTTGATCGAACTCCGTGATGCGCCGCATCTGGTGCAGGAACCACGGGTCGATCCCGGTGAGTTCCGCGAGCGTCTCGGGCGGCTGGCCGGCCGCGAGCAGCCGGAACAAGTCGCGCAGCCGTTCGGGCGAGGGCTCGCGCAGCGTGTGCTGCAGCGCTTCCACGTCGGCAGGGGCCGCCGGGGCCGGTAGCGTGTCGCCGCCCGTTTCGAGCGCCCGCCAGCCCTTGAGCAGCGCCTCGGGGAACGTGCGGCCTATCGCCATCACCTCGCCCACCGACTTCATGCGAGTCCCCAGCCGGCGGTCGGTGACGCGGAACTTCTCGAACGCCCAGCGCGGAATCTTCACGACGCAGTAGTCGAGCGACGGTTCGAAGCACGCCGGTGTCTTCTTCGTGATGTCGTTCGGGATCTCGTCGAGCGTGAGGCCGGCCGCGAGCATGGCGCTGATCTTGGCTATGGGGAAACCCGTGGCCTTCGAGGCCAGCGCGGAACTGCGCGAAACGCGAGGATTCATCTCGATGACACGCATCTCGCCGCTTTCCGGATGCACCGCGAACTGGATGTTGCAGCCTCCGGCCTCGATCTTGATGGCGCGGATGATGCGAAGCGCCGCGTCGCGCATGTCTTGGTAACAGCGGTCCGACAGCGTCTGCGCTGGCGCCACGGTGATGGAGTCGCCGGTGTGCACGCCCATGGGATCGAAGTTCTCGATCGAGCACACGACGACCACATTGTCGTGGCCGTCGCGCATCACCTCGAGTTCGAACTCCTTCCAGCCGAGCAGGCACTCCTCGATCAGGATGCTGCCATTCGGGCTCGCCGCGATGCCCATACGCGCCGCTTCGCGCAGGTGCCGGCGGTCGAGCACCAGCCCGGAGCCCTGCCCGCCGAGCGTGAACGACGAACGAATGACAAGCGGATAGCCGAGCTGTTCGCCAAGTGATACCGCGTCGGCCACCGTGGTCGCGTAGCCGCTGCGCGGCAGGTGCAGGCCCGCGTGCTCCATCGCCTTTTTGAACCGGTCGCGGTCCTCGGCCGTC
Source organism: Candidatus Eiseniibacteriota bacterium (assembly GCA_023249845.1). Taxonomy (GTDB): domain Bacteria; phylum Eisenbacteria; class RBG-16-71-46; order RBG-16-71-46; family RBG-16-71-46; genus JAIOPA01. The sequence continues at coordinate 476 of JAHFBW010000265.1, read as the reverse complement.
TCGATGGCCTCGAGCGAGGCGCCGATCAGGCGCACGCCGTGCTTGTCGAGCACGCCCGCGTGGGACAGCGCCACCGCCAGGTTCAACGCCGTCTGTCCGCCGAGCGTGGGCAGCAGCGCGTCCGGCCGCTCCTTCTCGATGATACGCGCCGCGATCGACGGGATGAGCGGCTCGACGTAGGTGCGGTCGGAGAACTCCGGGTCGGTCATGATCGTGGCCGGGTTGGAATTCAGGAGCACGACCTCGTAGCCCAGGCTCTTCAAGGCGCGACAGCCCTGCGTGCCTGAGTAGTCGAACTCGCACGCCTGCCCAATCACGATCGGTCCGGCGCCCAGCACCATGATCTTGTGGATGTCGGTGCGGCGCGGCATCAGCGGGGATCCTTGGCGCGGCTCACACCGGGACGCGGGCGCGGAGCGGCGTCGGGGGCCGGGGCCGGGCGGCGCGTCGTACGCGGCGCGGCCGCTGCCGGGACG
>JAHFBW010000264.1 GCA_023249845.1 Candidatus Eiseniibacteriota bacterium | reverse complement strand
GGTCGGGCGCCATGCATGTGAAGCTCCGCTCCGCCGTGGACGTCGCGCGCGGGCGACCCGCGTGGCCGGCGTGCCCGAGCTGTGGCAGCCCCACCGAGATGCTCGTACGCGCCCGCGGCACGGCGTGCTGCGCGCAGTGCGCTCCGGCTTGACGCTCGGCGGGCGAGCCCCGTAGAGTCCTGCGTCCTTCGCGCCTGGTGCTCGAGCTGATCCGGCCCACCGCGCGCTCCCCGCAGATGCTTCCTGGAGGTGGGTTTGTCGCTGGAATCACGTAAGAACGCCATCGAGGACCCGGGCGCCGAGCTGCTCGACCGGGCCACGGGGCTGTGGGAGCAGTACGGGCGCTTCATCATGGGCGCCGTGGTCGGCATCGCCGTCGTGGGCATCGCCGGCTACTACATGATCGCCGGCAATGCGCGCAAGGAGAACACCGCGTCCGAGAAACTCGCCGAGGCGAATGACCTGTTCTGGCGCGCCGACTACGACCGCTCGCGCCAGATCGCGCAGGACGTGAGCCGGCAGTACGCGGGCACCCCGAGTGGCATCGACGCGCTGCGCATCTCCGGCGACGACGCCTACTGGCGCGGCAATTGGAAGGACGCCATCGCGGACTACAACTCCTACCTCAAGAAGAACAGCTCGGGCGTGCTCGCCGCGACCGTGCGCCGGAGCCTCGCCTATGCGCTCGAGAGCGACGGCCAGTTCGCCGAGGCGGCGTCCACGTTCGAGCGGATCGTGGGCGAGTTCGACCGCGAATCGAGTGGCGAGTTCCTGTTTGCCGCCGCGCGCTGCCACATGGCGTTGAAGCAACCGGCCGAGGCCAAGAAACTCTGGCAGCGCATCCTCGACGAGTTCCCGGACTCGAGTTTCCAGTTGCAGGCGCGCGTCGAGCTGGGCAAGTTGTCGCCCGTGCTCGTGAACTGATCGCGCGGCGCGCGAGACGAGCCCGGCCGCGGACCACCACCGCCGGGCTCATCGCTTTCCGTCAGTGGTGCCGCGCGTACACGGCGAGCACGTAACGCCGGCCGGGCGTGGCGTACGGGAACACGGCTTCGGCGCCGAGCGACCGGCGGAGCCGCCCGATACCCTCAGCCGGCGCGTCGCCAGGCTCCGGCACGCGGTAGTAGTCGCGCCCGAACGCGGGGTGGGCGGCGAGCCGGTGCTCCATCTCGGAGAACGGATAGAGCGGTGCGGTGGCGTCGAGCGGGGCCAGCGCTTCGCCGCGGCCGAAGAACGTGAGCACGATGAACTCGGGCCGGCGTTCGAAGACGTAGCCCAGGTCGAACGACTTGGCCATGAACGTGCCCGGGCTCTTGGCGATGTGGCGGTCGGTGAGCCCGGTCACGTCCACGATGTGCTGATCGATGCACCGATACCCCACCTCGCCGATGTCCATGAGCACGATCGCCTCGCCGGGCCGCGCATGGCGCGAGAGCCACACGGCGAGCGCCCCGTGCCCGGTGGTGGCACCCGCAGCTTCGACGGAAGCGCTTGCCTGCAGCGACTCGCGCGTCTGCCACTGGACGCCGAAGTTCGCCGCTGCGGCGATGAGCAGGACCGCGCTCGACAGCCGCAGGCGGTCGCCGAGGAGACGGGCAGCGAACCGGCCCCAGCCATGAACGACCGCCACGGCGGTGAGCGGGAGGTAGGGGACGACGAGGCGCGCGCCCGGCATCCAGTCGCCGCCGGTGGCGAGCGGAAGCAGTGCGCCCACGAGGCCGAGGAGCGCGGCTGCCCACGCGACAGGACCCGAGCCGCCGCCCACGATCCAGCCGGCGAGCGCCAGGAATGATCCGACGTCACCGAAGCACGCGCCGCGAAGCGCGTCGCGCACGTACGCCACGCGATCGCCGGAGCCTCCCGACTTGGCGTAGTACGTGTTCGGCAGCCACTCGCCGTCGTAGAAGGCGTGACGGAACGCAACCTGGCACACGATGACGACCCCGCCGATGAGCGCCACGACCAGAAGTGGCCGCCACGTGCCGGCGTCCGCGGCCGACAGCCGTTCAGGATCGCGGTGCCCCGCTCGACGGAGACGCGTCACCGCCGCCACGCCCCACGCGAGCGCGAACAGGAGCGGCCCCTCGGGTCGCGTGATCGCCGCGGCCGCGAGAGCTACGCCGCCGAGCACGGTCGCGCGCGAACTCGCGGCCGTGAGCCCGCGCACGCCCCACACGAGAAGGCACGCATAGAGCGACGTCTCGAGCCCGGACATCGAGTGATACGCGAACCCCGGGAAGCTCGCGGCGAGGAGCGCGGCGGCGATCCCCGCCGCACCCGCCCAGCGCGCGGGCGCGGCCGCGCGCCGCGCGAGGAGGCCCGCGCCGAGGACCGCCAGTGCCCCCGAGGCGAGGCCGATGACCTTGGCGGCGGGCAGCGCCGCATCCGCGCCTCCCCACGCGACGACCGGTGCGAGCAACAACATGAGCAGGAAGTTGCTGTAGCCCTCGACGTGCTCGCCGGGATTGAAGTACGGCCCGTGACCCAGCGCCCACTGCCGGCTGTAGCGGAACGTGATCCAGGCGTCGTCCACGGTGTGCGGCGCGAAGCCCCACGCGAGCGCCACGAACAGAACCACCACCAGCAGCAGCCCGAACGCGAACGGCAGCGGGGAGGGAGGCGACAGAGGGCGCGGGTCGCGGGCGGCGCGCCTCAACGTGCGATCACCCCACCCAGATGGTCTTCGCGTTCACGAACTCGCGGAGCCCCCAGGCGCCGAGCTCGCGGCCATGCCCCGAACGGCGCACGCCGCCGAACGGCAGCCTCGGATCGGAGCGCACCGTGGCGTTCACGAACACGCTGCCCACATCAAGTGACTTGGCAAGTTCGAGTGCCGCTTGAACGTCGGCGGTCCACACGCTCGCTCCGAGCCCATACCTCGACTGGTTCGCGAGCTCCACGGCATGCCGGGTGTCGATGGCGCGCGTCACACAGGCGAGCGGCCCGAATGTCTCTTCGTCGAACGCAGGCATTCCCGGCGTGACGCGTGTGAGCAGCGTCGGCGGGTAGAACCAACCGGGTCGCTCGAGCGGCTTGCCGCCCATCACGAGCCTCGCGCCCGCCTTCACGCTGGCGTTCACCTGGCGGTCCAACTCGTCCACCAGGTCGGCGCGGGCGAGCGGGCCCACGTCGGTGTCTCGTTCGAGCGGATCGCCCACGCGCAGCTCGCCCAGCGCACGCGCGAACTCCTGCTCGAACTCGTAGGCGACGGACTCCACGACGATGAACCGCTTGGCCGCGATGCACGACTGGCCATTGTTCACGGTTCGCGCGAGCGCAGCATGCCTCGCGGCGAGCGCCACGTCGGCGTCGGCGAGCACCAGGAACGGGTCGGAGCCGCCGAGTTCGAGCACCACCTTCTTGAGCGCGCGGCCACTGGCTTCCGCCACGGACATGCCCGCGGGTTCGCTCCCCGTGAGCGTCACCGCGGCCACGGCCGGGTGCGCCACAAGCTCGCTCGCCTCGGCGCCGGGCACAAGGACCACCGTGAACGCGCCTGCGGGAAGCCCCGCGTCGCGCCACAGTCGCTCCATCTCGAGTGCGCAGCCGGTGACATTCGAGGCATGCTTGAGCGCCACCACGTTACCCGCGATCAATGCCGGCACCGCGGCGCGGAACGCCTGCCAATACGGGAAGTTCCAGGGCATGATCGCGAGCAGAACGCCGAGCGGGTCGTGGCGCACGTGCGACGCGTGTGCCTCTGTCTTCACCGGCTCGGGTGCGAGCAGGGCGGGGGCGTCCGCCGCGAACTGCTCGCACGTCCATGCGCACTTCTCGACCTCGCCTTCGGCCGAGACGATCGTCTTGCCCATCTCGAGCGTCGCCATGCGGGCCAGCTCGTCGCGTCTATCGCGCATGAGAGCGGCCGCTCGCACGAGGATCGCGGCACGTGACTCGACCGTCTCGCGCGACCACACCGAGAAGGCCACGGCAGCCGCCTCCAGCCGGGCATTCACCTCGGCACGGCTGTGCGCGTCGTAGACGGCCAGACGCTCGCCTGTGGCCGGGTTCACGGAATACATGAACCTCGAGTGATCCATGAAGCGCACGATGCCGCAGTCGGCGTGCGGGCGCCAGCGACTTGCGGCAAGCGTCGCCCCACCGGCATGCGGCGTGCGCGACCCCGCCCTTAGGAGCGCAGCCAGCGGTACTCCGGTCGGCGACGTCACGCTTCAGGCCGCCGACTGGTCCGAAGGCAGGTCCAGCGCGAGCCCGAGCTGCTTGGCGAGCCGCGGTGGCTCTGGCTCGATCGCTTCGGGCAGCCCGTTCGCACGCGGATGATCGAGCCCCGATCGCGCGACGAAGTAAGCGTAGTCTCGACCCATCTCGCTTGGCAGGTGCGCCCGGCCATCGTAGAGCTCCGCGAGGCGCCGCGCCCGGCTCGGTGACGCGCCAGCGGGTGCCGCAGGAATCAATGCTGGAGGCTCTGCCCGGACGGCGGTAGCCTCTCGTGCATCGGTCCGATTCGGAGTCCGCGCATGCGCTGCTTCGAGCACACCCCTCGCGCAGATCTCCTCGCCGCGCTCCTGCTGGCGTCGGATTTGTTCGTGCCGACGTGCGCACTCGCTCAGTGGCAACCCGGTGGCGTTCCGGTGTGCGCGGACTGCTTCGCTACGTACGAGGACCAGCCCCGCACGATCCCCGATGGCGCGGGAGGCGTGTTGGTCGCGTGGCGGCGGTCCGTCAACAGCGAGAGCGACATCTACCTTCAGCGGCTCACGCGCGACGGCGTACGCGCCCCGGGGTGGCCGCCCAGTGGCGTGCCGGTCGCCGTGCTGGCGGGCGATCAGGACATCGAGCACCTGGTGTCCGACGGCTCTGGCGGCGTGTACGCATTGTGGTCGGACTACCGTGACTTCGAGACGACCTACCAGGATGTGTATGGCAGCCATGTGCTCGCGAACGGCACGCTGGCACCGGGCTGGCCGGTGAATGGGCGC
>JAHFBW010000263.1 GCA_023249845.1 Candidatus Eiseniibacteriota bacterium | reverse complement strand
ACCTCGCCGCGACGCTCACGCGCGGCGAACGTGGCGAGCCGCTCGCCGATCCGGCGCTGATCGAGCGGATCGCTCGCGATCCCGCGCTCGCCCACTGCAAGCTCATCGCTGAGCCGTGGGATACGGGGCTCTACCAGGTCGGGCGCTTTCCGCATCACGGCCGTTTCGCCGAGTTGAACGGCCGATTCCGCGACGACGTGCGCGACTGGCTGCGCCACCACGCACAGGGTCCGGGCGCGCTCGCTGAGCGGCTCGCCGGCTCGCGGGACCTCTACCCGCCGCCGCGCGACGCCGGGCACTCGGTCAACTTCCTCACGTCACATGACGGTTTCACGCTCGCCGACCTCGTGAGCCACGAGCGCAAGCACAACCTTGCGAACGGCGAGGGCAACCGCGACGGCACGAACGATCATCGGAGCTGGAACGGCGGCGCCGAGGGGCCGACGCACGACCCGGAGGTGCGCGCGATGCGCGCGAGGCAGGCGCGAAACGCCGCCACATTGCTACTCGTCTCGCGCGGCGCCGTGTTGTGGCTCTGGGGAGACGAGTCGCTGCGCTCGCAGGGCGGTAACAACAACGCCTGGTGCCAGGACGGCCCCGCGTGGTGGCTCGACTGGCACCCGGCGCCGCACGCGCAGGGGTTTCGTCGCTTCGTGAGCGGCCTGCTCGAGTTTCGGCGCACCCATCCCGCGCTCGCGGCGTCGCAGGGCGGCGGTCGCATCGAGCTTCTCGGACCCACCCTCGGCGCGATCGAGCCACAGCGCGGCGGCCACCGCCTGGCCGCCCACTACGACGGACCTCACGGTGACGATCTGCTGCTGCTCGTGAACGGCGAGCGGCAGCCGATGCCCTTCCAGCTGGCCGCGCCGCCAGCGCGCCGGGCGTGGCACGGTATCGTGGACACCGCGGCCCCGTCGCCCGGAGACTTCGTGCCGCTCGCGGAATCGAGGCCGTTCGCCGCGGGCGCGGAGCTCACGCTCGAAGCGCGCTCGTTGCGGCTGCTCGCGGCGCGGTAGCCAGGCTCTGTCTGAGAACTCCGCGCGTAAGGGCGGAGTTCTCAGACAGGGCTTAGTCGCCCTGGTGTTCGGGGCGGAGCAGGTCGAACACGGTCTTCACCGGGTTGAATACGTCGAGCGGCACTTCGACGAAGCGCGTGTGCCAGCGGGCCATGCCGCCGTTCCAAAGGCCGGGCCGCTCGAGTGCCAGGAGTTCGCGCCCGGCGTGTGACTTGCGCGTCACGATCACGGCCGTCTCGTCCACGAAGCGCGCGAGGTCGTGCGGGCGGCCGTGGCGGTCACGCAATGACACCGCCATGAACACGGGGTTGAAGTGCGTGGCGGTGCGAAAGATCGCCGCCTGCTCGACAGAGGCGAGATCCACCTGCGCGGACTCCACGATCTGGCGGCTCACACCGCCGGTTCCGCGTACCCAGAACGGACCGCCGCCTGGCTCACCCGTGTTCGCGACCATTCCGCACACGCGCACCGGACGGTCGAGCGCCACCACGAGTGCACCCGCGCCGACGCCCTCGTCGAGCGTGAGTCCGAGTCGCTCGCGGGCGAATGCGCGCGCCCCTTCCATGGACGCCGCGTCCCCACGCGCGAGGCGCTCGCACCATTCACGCAGCTCGTCCGAGATCTCCGCGGCAAGTCCCACAAGCGCCCTGCTCCAGCGCTCGCTCGCCGGTCGCAATCGCGAGACGGCCACGTTGTCGATGTTCTTGAGGAAGACAAGGTCGCCACCCGACTCACCCAGGTTCCGGAGCAACGCGCCATGCCCCGCGGGCCGGAACAGCAGGCGCCCGTGTTCATCGCGGAACGGTCCATCCCCGGGAGAACCCGCCAGCGTGTCCGTGGAGGGGTGCTGCTCGCTGAATCGCACCCGCCAGGCGCCGCCGTGTCGCGCGACGAGCGCGGGGAGCCGCGCTTCGAGTAGTCGCTGAAAGCCCTCACGATGCTCGCTCGATACCGTCACTTCGAGCCGGCGCATCCCGCTGGCATCGGTAGCCAGCGCGCACGACTCGATCAGGTGCTCCTCGAATGCCGTGTGCACCTCGCCGTGTTCGCGATGGAATGGTAGCAGCCCCTTCGGCGCTCGCGAGGCCTCTAGCCCGTCGGGTCCGAGCAGCGCCTCGAGCAGCGCACGCCACGGGCCCTGTTCGCGGACGCGGTCAAGTTCCACGCCACGCGCGGCGAGTGTGCGACGCATGACGTCTTGGAACGCGAACCTCGGCAACTCGTCCGAGAACCGTGCGAGCGCCCGGGCGGGACCGGACGAGTCCGCTCGCACGATCGCCGGCAACAGCGGTCCCGAGAGCTCCGCGGCCGCGGAGAGGTCCCTGAACATGCGACTCGCCGCGCCAGATGCCGGGACGAACGCGCTCACGCGAGCCGCGGCCGCAGCCCGAGCTTGCGCCTCGAGCAGCGTTTCGACCCGCTCGTGAGCGAGGCTCTCAACGCCGTCTCCGAGCGTGCATGGCCGTTCGAGCGCCGCCCACGCGGCAGGCCTCGCGAGTACGTCGAGCTGGCGTTCGGCCTCGGCCGGCGCGATGCCGCGTTCGGCGAGCTGGGCGAGGTCCTGCGGGTCGCAGATCGCGCTCAAGGGGCTCTCCGGTGGGGTCGGGCGAACGGCTCAGGCCAAGCAAAGCTAACCGCGCCGAACGCGGCGCGCCAGCATCGCGCGCGCGCCTCGGCTCACGCGGCTCGTGCCGCGGTCGCTTCCGGCTCGCGCAAGTGGCCCTGACCTGCCGCCGCGTGCGCCGTCGCGGAACCTGCGATCGCGGCGGCGCCGGCCAGCGCCGTGATCGCGCGGACCCCCTCCCCTCCGGTCGTGCCGCCGAAAAGCAGGAGCACGACGACCAGCACGAACACGAGTGCGGTCGCACGCCAGCGATGGGCTTCGGCGGGACGCTGGCGCGCCAGGGTCCAGGTGATCCGCGCGAAGCCGGCCAGGAGCATGAACGTCACGATGCAGGTGCCGAAGTAGAACGGTTCGTCGAGGCTCGCGAGCGATCCGATGCGCAGGCCGACGCCGGTCGGCACGCTCTGGAGCGCGAATGCGAGTACCCCGACCAGAGCGGTCACGCGCCACAGCGCGCGCGCATTCGGCTCAAGCGCTCGCCCCACGCACAGCACGGTGGCGAGCAACAGTGCCTTCGCCAGTCCGGCCTGGCTCGCCCAGCGCACGTCCACGAGTCGCGAGGCCAGTCCGATGGCTGCGACGCCCCGCGTGGCGCACGCCAGAGTGAACGTGGACAGGGCGAGCACCGCGAATGCGAACGACGGCCAGATCGCGTCCGGCGCCAGCGGGTCGCGTCGGAGCCTCGCGGCGAGCGCGTAGAAGCACGCGCCCGAGCTCGCGATCTGATGCAGCCAGCGCATCGGTTCAGCATCTCCGTCGGCGTGTATGACGTGCAGCAATGCGAGGACGAAGCCCGCGGCGATGTTGCCGTCCATCGCGGTCGCCCAGTCGGCTGCCGGGGCTCGACGTGAACCCAGGAGCGCCCAGCCGAGGCAGACGATGGCCGCGATGTCGAGCCAGAGGAGTTCACCATCCGGACGAACCGGCCAGCCGGCGTCGAGCACCATCGCGATGCCGGGCAGGAGCGCCGGCCAGCACCAGCGACCGCGCGCGACGGGCTCGGGACGCTCGTGACGAGGTGGCGCGGGTGGGTCGTACGCCAGCATGGGTTCCCTCGGGGGACGCGGTGAGGTCGAGGAGGTGCGGCCGCCCGCTCCGAACGTTTTCGGCGCCGGGCAGGGCCCGCTTGACCTCTCGCGGCTCCTGCCCTACGCGCTGCGCACCGCCGACCGGATGGCGGCCACGGCCAGTGCTCCCTGACCCGCAGCGACCGGCACGGCCGCGAGCGCCGGTCGCGTCACGTCACCCGCGGCCCACACGCCCGGAAGCGTGGTCGCGAGGCCGGCATCCACGCGGATGAATCCGTCCCCGTCCAGGCCCAGCACGTCCGCGCACCATTCCGTGTTGGGCGACACACCTAACTTCACCACCACCCCTTCGCACGCGAACTCGCGCACTCCCTGCGCGCCGCGCACGCGCACCGCGTTCACGCGCTCGTCTCCGAGCACGGCCACGACGTGTGTCTGTCGGAGCACGAGTGCCTTCCGCTCCGCCGCAAGACGTTCGCGGAACTCCCGCCTCGCGCGCACCTCGCCTCGGACCACCACGGTGACTTCGCCTCCCAGACCCGCGAGCATGAGCGCGTTCTCGAACGCCGCGTCGCCCCCTCCCACGACTACGACCGGGCGCCCTGCGAGGCGTTCGCGATCGAGCGTCGCGGAGAATGACACGCCACGTCCTTCGAACTCGCGCTCGCCGGGCACGCCCAGTCGGCGGCGGCGTGCTCCGGCCGCGACAAGCACGGCCCGCGCGCGGATCCGATCGCCTCCCGTGAGCCGAAGCGTCAGGTCCTGGTCCACGGTCAGCCCCTCGGCGCGGATGCCATAGCGGACCGGGACGCCGGCCCCTGCCAACTGGCGCGTCATCGCCATCGCGAGCGCGGGGCCGTCCCCCGAGAGCCAGCCCACGATCTCACGCGGCTGGAAGTGCACGTGTGCCAGCTGCCCGCCCGGGGCGCCAGCGCCCTCGAGCAGCAGCACGTCCAGGTGCCGCGAGCGCGCCCACAGCGCCGCCGACACGCCCGCGGGTCCCGCACCCACGATGACCAGCTCGCGTTCGATCGTGCTCACGACGTGCCCACCGCGAGCGCCACTTCCCAGAACGTCTTCGGCGCCGGCGTCGCGAATCCATGTCGCTCGGCGACGCGCCGCAGGCAGTCGAGGCGTTCGGGATTCATATTCGAGGAGGCGTTGCCCGACCCGCGAAGCCTCACCTCGACGGTGACGCCGGCCACGCGCCGGACACCCGACGCGCGTGCGACACGCAACAGCAGGTCCCAGTCCTCGCTGTAGCGAAAGCTGGTGTCGAA
>JAHFBW010000262.1 GCA_023249845.1 Candidatus Eiseniibacteriota bacterium | reverse complement strand
CGCCTTGAACGACGCCACCTTGCCCCAGGCTTCAGGTCCCACGAGCAGCGTCTGGTTCCAGTTGTGCGCCAGCGGGATCGCGGCGCTCCCGTTCGCCACGTTCACCGCCCACTTGCCGCCATGCACCATGAAAGAATCGCGACCGAAGAACACGGTGGGCAGGTCGGCCGTGGAAGTATCCCAGCCCACCGGCATCCACGGGTGATCCCCGACCGTGCGTTCAAAGTCGGGATTCTGGAGCAGGGGGCGGGCCGGTCGGGTGGCGCTGTTGCCGTTCGGTGCAAACAGGGCGAGCGAGCACGCGATCGTGAGCACGACCGCGAGGCACGACTTGGGCATGGGCGAGTCCGGGTTCGAGGTTCCATGCGGGGCCGTCGAGCGGCCGCCGCGAGCCATGGGGGCGGAGAGCCAAGCCGAAAAGTATCGGGAGCCGGCGACGGGGATGCAAGCGGAACACGACCGCGAACGCGCCGCAAGCGCATCCCTGACCAGTCGCTGACGAGCGACGGGTTTGAGCGGCCCCATGGGCTTGGGTAGCCTGCGTCGTCCGAGTCGCGCCGGAGGCCCTGTGTCCGAATGGCTGTTCACGTCCGACCTGCACGGCTCGGGCGAGCTCTACGAGCAGGTGGTTTCGCTGGCCGCCTCGCACAAACCCGCCGCCGTGCTGCTCGGGGGGGACCTGGCGCCGCACGCGACCGGCGCGGCCGGCGTGGACCGCCAGCGCGTCTTTCTCGAGGGCTTCCTGGTCGAGTTCGCCCGCCGGCTGCGGGAGGCCGTGCCCGACGTCGAGTTGCTGCTGCTCATGGGCAACGATGACTGGGCGGCGAATCACGACGTGCTCGAACGCCACGACGGCGAACTCTGGCGCTCGATGCACGCGCGCGTCGCGACCGTGCACGGGGTCCCGGTGGCCGGGCTCTCGTGGGTGCCGATCACCCCGTTCGCGATCAAGGACTGGGAGCGCTGGGAGGACGGCGCCGACGAGGCGCCCGCACGCCTGCACGGCTGGCTCTCGGGCCGCGAGGGCGTGCGCGAGTTCCGCTTCGAACCCGAACGCCGTTCCCCCACGATCGCGGAGGCGCTCGGCCACCTGGCCGGGTTGTCGTCGCCGGCGGACACCGTCTACCTGCTCCACTCGCCGCCGCGCGACACCTCGTGCGACGTGATCGCGACGCGACAGCACGTCGGCTCGCGCGCGATCCGCGCGTTCGTCGAGGCCGAGCAGCCGCGCCTCGTGCTGTCCGGCCACATCCACGAATCGCCGCGCGTCTCGGGCGAGTGGCGCGACCGGCTGGGCGGCACCCCCGTGGTGAATCCCGGGCAGTTCGGGAGCCCGCGCCTTTCGGGCGTATGGTTCGACCCGAAGCGGCCGGACGAGACGCTGCGCCACACCGTTCTCGGTTGAGTGCCCACGGCGCCAAGCCGCGGCGGATGAGCGAGGAGGAGTGTCTTCGATGGGGATCCTGACCGGGAACACGGTTCTTGCGGTGGACACCGAGACCACGGGCATGAGTCCGGTGGATGGACACCGCCTGGTCGAGGTGGCGCGTGTCGCCGTGGTGGACGGTTCCCTCGCGGCGGAATGGTCCTCGCTCGTGAATCCCGCACGGCCGATCCCCGCCGACGCCACGCGCGTGCATGGCATCACCGACGCGATGGTGGCGAGCGCGCCGCCGGCGGGCGAGGTGGGGCGCGCGTTGCGCGAAGCGTGCGGGGACCTGCCTCTGGTGTTCCACAACTCGCCGTTCGACCTGCCGTTCCTGCTGCATCTCTTTCGCGAGGCGGGAGCGCCGCCCCTCTTGAACCCGATCGTGGACACGCTCGGGCTCGCTCGCGGCCTGTTCGGGACGGGCAGCAACGCGCTCGGCGCGCTCGCGACACGCCTGCAACTCCCTGCCGAGACCGCGCACCGGGCGCTCGGCGACACGCGCACCACCGCGCGGCTGTTCGTGGAGCTCGCTGGCCGGTGGGAGCGCGAAAAGGGCGTGCGCTCGCTGCTCGAACTCGCCGCGGCGAGTCAGGACATCATGCGCGTCACGGCGAGGCGGTGATCAAGCCCGGACTATTCATGAGCCCGTGGCCTGCGCGGGCCGGCCGCCCATGAATCGCTGCGTTGAAGGCTTGACCCGCTTCTGCGACGTGTCGCCGACACGACTCCGTCGCGGGCCAAGCCTTCGCCTTGCGCTTCACGAGCATCCGCCCCTCTCGGCTCACGGTTCATGAATAGTCCGGGCTAGCGGTCCGCTGGACGCGCCCGGAGCACCGCGCGATGATGGCTCCCCTTCATCCGCCGAGCGCGGCCCATGCACAGGAGTGAGCTTCCATGGTGACCCAGACCGTTCCCGAGATCGGCCAGCAGGCGCCGGACTTCCGCCTGAAAGGCCCCGGCGGCGCGTTCTACACGCTGTCCGAGCACGTCGGTCAGAACGCCGTGGTGCTCGTGTTCTACCCGCTCGCGTTCTCCACCACGTGCAGCCATCAGCTGCCCGAGTTGCAGAAGCACATCGCGGCGTTCGAGCAGGCCGGCGCGGTGGTGTATGGCATCAGCGTGGACAGCCATCACGCGAACGCGGCGTTCGCTCGGTCACTCGGGCTCACGTTCCCGCTGCTCTCGGACTGGAAGCACGAGGCGTCGGCGGCCTATGGCGTGCTGCTGCCCGAGGCCGGGTACAGCGGCCGCGCCACGTTTGTCGTGGGCAAGGACGGCAAGCTCGTGTGGCGCGAGATCTCGGAGAACATGAGCGACCGCGAGCAGATTCCGAGTCCCGAGCGCGCGCTCGCGAGCCTCGCGAGCCACTGACCGCCGGGGAACGCGCGGCGCCATGCCCGAACCGCGGCCCCGCGTGCTGGTGGTGTTGCACGGCGCCGAGCCGGGACGCGCGCTGGCGCGATTCCTCGACGCGCACGGCTTCGACTGCGTCCCCGTGCGTGACACGGAATCCGCGTTGAACGCGCTCGGGCAGGAGCGCGCGGATTGCCTCGTGTGCGAGGCGCGCGCGGCAGGGCTGGACGGGCTCGCCGTGCTCGACCGCGCCCGCGAGCGGCAGCCCGCGCTGTGCGCAGTGATGCTCGCGAACGCCGAGACGCGCGCCGTGGCGCTCGAAGCGGTGCGGCGCGGCGCGTATGACTTCCAGGCGGAGCCGCTCGACCGTGAGAAGCTGCTGGCGACGCTCCAGCTTGGGCTCACACACCAGCGGCTCGCGGAACGCGTGGTCGAGATGGAGGGCCGGCTCGACCGCCAGTTCGGGCTGCGCGCGCTCACCGGGCATTCGCGCGTGATCCAGCGAGTGCGTGACCAGGTCCGGCACCTGGCGGCGACGCGCGCTCCCGTGCTGCTCGAGGGCGAACCCGGCACCGGCAAGAGCGTCGTGGCGCGCGCGCTCCACCACAACGGGCCGCGGCGTGAACGGCGCTTCGAGCGCGTGCGATGTGGTGAGCTACCGGTCTCGGTGCTCGAAGCGGAGCTGTTTGGCTCGGAACCCGCCGGCTCGCGCGGCGCGATCGAGCGGGCCGACGGTGGCACGCTGTTCGTGGACGAGGTGGACCGATCGTCCGCCCCGGTGCAGGTGCGGCTGCTTCGCCTGCTGCAGGATCGCGCGTTCGAACGGGTGGGCGGCTCGCGCGTGCGCCGCGCCGAGCTTCGCGTGATCGCGGCGTGCGATGGCGACCTCGCGGACGCGGTTCGCGCCGGACGGTTCCGCGAAGACCTCTACGACGTGCTCGCCGTGACGCGCGTGCACCTGCCGCCGCTTCGTGAACGGCTCGAGGATCTGCCGCTTCTGGTCGAGGACTTGGTGAGGGCGGCGAATCGCGAACACGGCCGACGCGTGCCGGGCGTCACCGTGGGCGTGCTCGACCGCCTGGCGCAGCACCACTGGCCGGGGAACGTGAGCGAGCTGAAGAACGTCATTGACGGCATGGTGGCGACGGCACGAGGCCGCAAGGCGCTGGGACCCGAGAGCCTGCCGGATGCGCTCCGCGGCGAGCACTCCGCGGGCGAACGGCTCGAGATCACGGTGGGAATGACACGCGAGTCCGCCGAACGCCAGCTCGTCGAGGCGACGCTCTCCCACACGCGCGGGGACAAGCGCCGCGCCGCCGCCATGCTCGGAATGGGATTGAAGACGCTCTACCGGCGGCTGGAACGCTGGGGCCGGACGTGAGGCGCGCCGCTGCCTCGCCTGCTGTGGGTGAAGCCGGCGCAAAGGCTGGCCGATAACGGGGGAAACCCGGTGCCACCGCACGGAGACCGCCATGGGCCAGCCCCTACCGCACGATCCCGACGAACGAGAGGACGCCCGCGCCGACTGGCTGGTGGGCGCCGAGGACGGCGTCCAGGCCGAGCACGAGCGCACGAACAGTGGCGAGATCCAGGCGCTTCAGCGGCCTAAACTCGTGCGTCCGAGCGCGCCGGAAGAGCCCGCACCGCCTGTCTCGGGAGGATTCCCGCGGCCGCACCGCGGTCCCGGGTTACTCCCCAGCCGCATGCCCGGGCTCGCCGAGACCGCGAACACGCCCACATGGGACGCTGGCCGGAACAGCGTCCCCCTGCCGCACATCGAGCGCGGGGAAGTCCCGATGCGCGCCTCGCCGGTGCCGGAACTGGCGCGCGACTTCCCCATGGACGACGCCGAGGAACGCGCGCGGATCGCGGCGCAGGTCGCCGAAGAGCGCGCGCAGGCCGAGGCGATCGCGGCGCGTCCGCACGAGGTCGTGGCGCCGCAGGAGTTCGAGATTCCCTCCCTGCCCGCGCCGTGGTGGATGCGTGTGCCGGAACTGCTCGCCACCGACCGGCGGCTGCAGGTCGGACTCGTGCTCGCGCTGCTTGCGTTCGGGGGTTACACGTTCTGGCCGCGCGAGGAGAAGACCACGTCGGTGGGGCACCTGAAGCAGCATCCCGAGCGCTATGCCGACGCCCAGGTGAAAGTGAACGGGCGCGTCTCTGAGGTGTTCCCCGT
>JAHFBW010000261.1 GCA_023249845.1 Candidatus Eiseniibacteriota bacterium | reverse complement strand
GAATCTCCATGTGGTGCCGGAGCAGCTGGTTGCCCGTGCCGATCAACACGTCGCCGTGCCGCCGGGTGATGGTGACGACGTCGTCGGCCACGAGCCGGTGGCCGCGCTCGACCAGGTCGAGTGCGGTCTCGGACTTGCCGATGGCGCTCCGCCCCGTGAACAGCAGCCCGCAGCCGTAGACGTCCACGAGCGAGCCGTGCACCGTGGTCGTCGGTGCGAACATGTGGTCGAGGTAGGCCGTCAGCGAGTGGATGAACGGCGTCGTGCTCTGCGGTGTGCGCAGCAGCGGCACCTGCGCCTCGTTCGCGCGCTTGAGCAGGTAGGGCGGCACCTCGAGGCCCTTGCACACGATGATCACCGGCATCGTGAACTGGAACAGGCGGTCGATCGCGTCGCGGACGAGCTGGGGCGAGAGCGTCGCCAGGTAGGTCAGCTCGGTCTGGGCGAGGATCTGGATGCGCTCGGGCAGGAAGTTCTCGACAAAACCCATAAGCGCCATGCCCGGGCGGTTGATGTCACTCAGCGTGATGTCGCAGCGCGAAGCGAGCGATTCGGAGACCAGTTCGAGTTGCAGGTCCTCGCGCTGGTCCTCGTAGAGTCTGGCGATACTCAGCGAGCGCACACGGGCCTCAGGACTCGTCGTCCGCAGCGCCCGCCATGTCGTCCATGGGTTCGGGCGGCGGCAGGCCGTTGCCACGTGCGTTGCGCCTGGGCTCGAGCACGCGCTTCTCCTTGCCGCGGCGGACGCGCTCCTCGAGCCGGTCTGTCGCCAGCTCGATGGCCGCGCGCGCGTCGGCGTGGGACTCCGTGATGATGACGTCCTGCTGGTGGGCGCGCAGCGTGATCTCGGCGGTGTGGAGCTTTCGCTCCTGCGTCACGATGAGGCGCACCTCGCGAATCTCGCCGTCGTAGCGGGCGAGTTTCTCGAGGCGCTGCTGGGCGAACACCCGGACATCGGTTCCGATCTCGCAATGACGGGCCGTCACTTGGATCTGCACGGCACTCTCTCCCGCGCCGTTCGTGGAGAGCCGGCGCGCTCGGGTAAGGCCTCAGGCCACGCGCCGGCGGAGCCGGGCGGGCAGGATCTGCAGTTGTTCGCGGTACTTCGCCACCGTCCGGCGCGCGATCTGGAGTCCCTTCTCGTGCAGGAGTTCCGCGATGCGCTGGTCGGACAGCGGTTCCTTCTTGTCCTCTTCCTCGATGAGTCCGCGGATGATGTCGCGGGCGGTGCGTGCCGAGACGTCGTCGCCATCGTCCGTGGCGAGACCGCTCGAGAAGAAGAATTTCAGCTCGAAGACGCCGCGCGGCGTCTGCACGTACTTGCCGCTGCACACGCGGCTCACGGTGGACTCATGCATGTCGATCTGGCGGGCCACCGCGGCCAGTGTGAGCGGACGCAGGAACGCGATGCCCTTATCGAAGAACTCGCGCTGTTCGCGCACGATGCAGTTCATCACCTTGATCATCGTGCGGCGGCGCTGCTCGATCGTCTGGATGAGCCACTTGGCCGAGGCCAGCTTGCCCTGGATGTACTCGCGGGTCTGCTTCTGCTCGGTGGTGGCGTCGGGACGGCGCCTGTTGGCGGCGATCACGCTCTCGTAGGCCGACGAGATGCGCAGGCGCGGCACGTTGCGGTCGTTCAGCATGACCACGTACTCCTCGTCCACGCGCTCGACCAAGAGGTCGGGCACGACGTACTTGGGGTCCTCGGCAGAAACCAGGGTCCCCGGGCGTGGGTGCAGCGAGGCGATGCCGTCGGCCGCGGTCTGCACGTCGAGCACCGACACCTTGAGCAACCGGGCGATCTCGGGGAAGCGACGGTTCACGAGATGGTCGAAGTGGTCGTGGATCATGCGCCAGGCCAGGCACTCCCGCTCGCCGCGCGCGTCGAGCTGGATGAGCAGGCATTCGCGCAGGTCGCGCGCGCCGACGCCGGCCGGCTCGAGCGCCTGCACCAGCCTGAGCACGCGCTCGACCTCTTCGAGCGAAACATCCAGCGCCTCGGCGATCTCGTTCATAGGCGTCACGACCCAGCCGCGGTCGTCGATCGAACCCACGAGGAACTCGGCGACGTGCAGCGTCCGCTCTGGAAGATCCAGGAAGTGGAGCTGCTCGATGAGGCTCTCGGCCAGCGTGGTGCGCGTGACCGGCACCTTCTCGAGGAACTCAAGGCTCGTCTCGCTCGGGGGCACGTAGGTGCGGTCGAGGGAGCCGTCCTGCATGTACTCCGACCAGTCGATCGGATCCTCCTCGGCCGGATCCTCGGACTCTTCGTTGTTCTGCTCGTCCGCAGAAGCATCCTTGTCGAGATCCTCCTGCTCGGTGACCTCGTCCACTTCTTCGAGCAGCGGATTCTGCAGCACCTCCTGTTTCAAGATCTGCTGCAGCTCGAGCGTCGGCACCTGCAGCAGCTTGAGCGCCTGCTGCAGCCGTGGCGTCATGATGAGCTTTTGCGTCTGCGTCAGGTGCAGGCTGTGCTTCATTTCCATGACGTCGACCCCTGAGACCTAGAGGGTGAATCCTTCACCCAGATAGTACTGCCGCGCCAGTGGGTTCTCGGCCAGCTCCCGGGGCGATCCCGCGAGCTGGATGCGGCCATCGAACATGATGTACGAGCGATCCGTGGTGTTGAGCGTGACGCGCACGTTGTGATCAGTGATGAGCAGTCCGAGTCCGCGCGCGCGCAGCCGACCGATGATCTCCTGGATCTCCTCCACCGCGATGGGGTCGATGCCCACAAACGGCTCGTCCAAGAGCAGGAACGACGGCTGCCGCGACAGCGCGCGCGTGATCTCGACGCGCCGGCGCTCGCCGCCCGAGAGCTTGTGGGCGTGGCGATTGGCGAGGTGCGTTAGGTTCAGGTCCTCGAGCAGTTCGGTGAGTCGCTCCTCGCGCTGGGCATGTGTGAGCGGCATGGTTTCCAAGACGGCGAGCACGTTCTCGCGCACGGTGAGTCGGCGGAAGATGCTTGGCTCCTGCGCGAGATAGCCGAGCCCCAAGCGCGCGCGGCGGTAGACGGGCTCGGCCGTGATCTCGCGGCCATCGAGCCGGATGCTGCCGGCGTTCGGACGCAGGAGCCCCACGATCATGTGGAACGTCGTGCTCTTGCCGGCGCCGTTCGGGCCCAGAAGGCCCACGACCTCGCCGCGGCGCACACTCAGCGACACGCCCTGGACCACGCGCCACTTGCCGTAGTAACGCACCAGGCCCTCGGCGACCAGGCCTTCGGTGGCGACGGCGGGAGCCACGGGTTGTTCGGCGAGCGCTTCGATCACCGAGCGCCTCGCTTGGGCGGGGACGCGACGCGCGCAGCACCCGGCCGCACGGTGGCTCGCACCTGCTCGCGGAACTCGAAGTGCTCGAGGTTGGGGTCGCTCTCGAAGCCCACGCCCTCCAGCACCGAGCCCTCCTTCTCCACGCGCACGAGTCGGTCCGACAGGATGCGGTTCCGGCTGTTGGAGAACGTCAGCTCCTCGGTGCTCATGCGCCAGCCCTCGGTGGTCTGGAGCACAACGCGGCCGCGCGCCAGCATGTCACGCGTGCGCTGGTAGAGCTCGCCCTCGCGCGCGACCAGTTCGGAACTCTTGCGCCCGTCCGGGCCGAAGAAGTCGATGCGCAGTGTGCGGGCCGTGACGAGGTCGCGTGCGGTGTACGTTGCCGCCTCCTTGGCGAACAGCGTCCACTGCGGGCGGCCCGAGTCGGTCTCGGTGATCGTGAAGTCCTCGACCTGGCTGTCCGGCAGCTCTCCCGAAGTGCCCGAAGCACCCAGCTTCTTGCCCCCCCCGCAGCCGGTTCCGGCCAACCCCAGCAGGGCGGTCGCCAGCGACAGGCCGAGGATCAGGCGCAGCGTGGACCGGGGAGCGTCGGAGGCCATGGGTGGGAATCCCTTCGGGGGGTGCGAGGCACTCTTCGAGTCGCACGCTAGCAAGCGGGCGGGCGGGGTTCAAGCAGGCTCTGTGCCACGAGACATCCCCGCGCTGCACTTCGAGTTATCGGCAGACGCCGGCACGGACTTGCGCACCGAATGGCGGCCTTCCGACGGTTTCGTCGGGCCAGCGTCGGAACTTCGGATGCGGAAGACGCCGTGCGGGGTCCCGGCCCCGAGGCCTCACACGAACAGCTCCTTCCTGCGGCGGTACACGCCGTGGGAGGCGCTCGTCCAAGTATTCCCGTGATCGTTCGATTGCTCCCAGACCTGGTGCACCTCGTCGGCTGACGCCGGCCGCCTGGTGATGCGATCGGTCGTGGGCTTGCCTGCCACGTTTCACTCCGACCCGATCGGCACCATGTTCCCGTCCACGAGTCCGCCATCCCACAGCAGCAGCATGCCGCGATCTTCGACCCAGGTCGGGTGCCAGTGTTGGCTCGAGCGATCGTAGACGTTGTAGCTCTCGCCCGTCATGCCGCCCTGGCCCTTCCAGTGCTCCTGCAGCACGCACGCTCCGAGCGGTCGTGTGACGTTGTTCGTGCCGGCGGGCTTGCCATCGGGCGTGGTGACGTCCCAGCCGCCGACCCAGACGTCGAATGGGTGGTATTCGGCTTCGGAGCAGGGCGCGGAGCGGGGAGCCGCCTCCTGCGCTGCGGCAGACGTGAGGCAACAGGCGCACAGGGCGAGCGTGGCGAGCATGGCGCGCACGGCGTTCCAGCGAATCAAGTGGTCTCCTCCCCAACTCCGGTCGGGTCTCGCAGGGAGAGCCGCCCGCTGCTCAGCGGGACCAGCGGTGCAAGCGCAGCGCGGCACCCGCGGCGACCAGCGCGGCCTCGTTCGACCGGAAGAGTCCGCCTCGTCCCCATGCGTCTGCTACGATAGTGCGTATGCTGATTCGCCTCCTGCTCCTTCTCCTGCTCGCCGCGCCGCTTGCGACACCTGCTGTGGCCGCGAAGAAGTCGCGAGCCGCGAAAACGAAGACGGCGGCTTCCGCGTGGCACCCCGCAGTGCCGTTCATCGAGGACGACTTCGGTCGCGCGCTGGC
>JAHFBW010000260.1:2361-4998 GCA_023249845.1 Candidatus Eiseniibacteriota bacterium | reverse complement strand
CCCTTGTGCACGCGGAATGGATTCAACAGTGCCGCGCCACCCGAGCCGAACAGGTTCAGGTAGGCAAAGTCCTTCTCCATGAGCAGGCCCCAGGTGAGCTCCATCGTCAGCGTCGCGCCGGACGCGAGCCGCAGGAACGCGGTCGCGGAATCCTCCACTTCTCCCTTCTTCAACCGATGCACGCTCGCTGTGACCGAGCTCACCGTGGGGTCGCCCAGCACCCACAACGCGAGATCGAGCATCTGGAAGCCAAGATCCAGCACGACCCCGCCGCCCGACTCGCGCTTCTGCGCGCGCCACTCGTCGGAATCCCACTCGGTCTTCTGCCTGAGCCAGCCGCCCTTGGCAAGGAAGATCTCGCCCAAGTCTCCCTTGTCCACGAATTTGCGCAACAGCTGCGCGTCGGGGCGGAAGCGATGCTGCAGCGCGCACATGAGCAGGCGGTCGGCGTTCTTGGCCGCCTTCGCCATGGTCACCGCCTCGTCGCCGCTTCGCGCGAGCGGGCGCTCGCAAAGCACGTGCTTGCCCGCTTCGAGCGCAGCCACCGCCATGGGCGCGTGCAGGTAGTTCGGCGTGGTCAGGTCCACCGCGTCGATGGAGTCGTCCGCGAGCAGCTCCTCGAGCCGCGAGTAGGACGTGGGCACGCCCCACTTTGCGGCCACGCGCGCGGCCTTCTCGGGGTCGCGATCGCAGAGCGCGACGAGTTCAACGTCCTCGAGTTTCTTGAGCGCGGGTAGATGGTTCACCTGCGCCGCGGCCCCCACTCCCACGAGTGCGACCTTGAGCGTCTTCTTCGCCACGCGGCCTCCGGGCACGGCATTGCGATCGGGATGTCCCGCGCCCTTGCCAGGCGGGGCGATGCGACCCGGGCACGCTAGTGAGCGTCCCCGTCATCGTCAAGCGTCGCCGTGACACCGAGCCCGTAGCGCCGGAGCTTCTTCAGGAGTCCCTGGCGCGAGAGCCCCAGCGCGCGCGCCGCCTGCGTCTTGTTGCCCTGCGTACGTCGCAACGTCTCGCGCAGCCGGCGCTCTTCGAGCGCGCGCGTCTCGGCGTGGAGCCCTGAGCCCTCGGCCACGGACTCCGCGAACGGCGCGTCAGGCCAGTGCTCGCCGCCCACGAGCGTTCTGGCCCCCGACACGCTCACGGCGAATGCGCACGCGTTCGAGAGTTCGCGCACGTTGCCCGGCCACGAGTGACGCAGCAGCTGGTCGGCCAGATCGGGAGCCAGTTCCGGGGCCGGGCACCCGACGCGTGCGGCGGCGCGGGCCAGGAAGTACCGCGCGAGCAGGAGCACGTCCCGCCCGCGCTCGCGGAGCGAAGGCAGGCGCAGCCGCACCGCCGCCAGGCGGAAGAACAAGTCGGCGCGAAAACCGCCGCTCCCCACCACCCGTTCGAGCGGCCGGTGCGTGGCCGCGATGACGCGGACGTCCACCCGACGAGCGCGTGAGTCCCCGACACGCCGCGCCTCACCCTCCTGGAGCACGCGCAGGAGCTTCATCTGGAGGAGCGGACTCGCGTCCCCGATCTCGTCCAAGAGCAGCGTGCCGCCCTCCGCGGCCTCGAACAGCCCAGTGCGATCCTGGATCGCGCCCGTGAACGCGCCGCGCGCGTGCCCGAACAGCTCGCTCTCGATCAGCGTGTCGGGCGTGGCGCCGCAGTTCTGCGCCACGAACGGCTGGCGGCGGCGCGGCGAGAGCGCGTGAAGCGCGCGCGACACCACCTCCTTGCCGCTACCCGTCTCCCCGAGCAGCAGCACGGGCAGGCCGCTCGCGGCGACGCGCGGCAACTGCTCGACCATGAGCCGCCAGGCTGGTGATTCGCCGATCAGCTCGGGGACTTCGTGCTCGACCACCCCATCCACTCGCGACGACCGATCCATCTCGTGCCTCCGTGGCTCTCCGGGAGCGGGGGCGTTGGCTCATACGACGTCGGGGCCAGGGGCGCGTCAGCTTCTCAGGGACCGTTCCATTCCACGGTGCGCGATCCGGGCACGATCTCGCCCAGGCGCCACACCGTTTCACCGGCCGCGGCGAGGTCGGCAGCAATGCCTGTCGCGGCCTCCGCCGAGGCGACGAGCACGAGGCCTACACCCAGGTTCATCGCCGAGCGCGCGTCGTCCTCGGGAACCGCCCCCTCCGCGATCAGCCAGCGGAAGAGGGCCGGGCGCGGCCAGGCGGCGGCGGAGAGGTGCGCGCGGCAACCCTCGGGAAGCACGCGCACGAGGTTGCCCGCGATGCCTCCGCCGGTGACGTGTGCCATGGCACGGATGCGGCCCGCTTGAGCCAGCGGCAGTACGGACGGCCCGTACCAGCGATGCGGTGCGAGCAGCGCGTCACCCAGTCGCTCGCCCGTACCACCCGGGAGCGCATCGGCGAGCGAGTGCTTGGACGACGCCAGCACTCGGCGTGCGAGCGAGTAGCCGTTCGTGTGAAGGCCGCTGCCCGCGAGCCCCAGGACGACGTCTCCCGGCCGTACGCGCGAGCCGTCGAGCAGCACACCGGTGGCCACGGTCCCGAGCATGCATCCCGCCACGTCGATCACGCCCGGGACATAGGTGTCAGGCATCTCAGCGGTCTCGCCGCCCAGGAGCGCGGCACCCACCTCGCGGCAGGCGCGCGCCAGTCCACGCACCACGGC
>JAHFBW010000260.1:0-2351 GCA_023249845.1 Candidatus Eiseniibacteriota bacterium | reverse complement strand
CGCTCTTGGCGAGGTGAAGCTTGGTGCCAACGCCGTCCATGGTGGCGGCGAGCAGGTGAGGCGAGCCGGGAAACCGCATGACGCCCGCGAACCCGCCCACGAGGGGCACTGCGGCCTCGCCCCATGTCGAGCGGATCTCGCGCATGATCGCATCCTTGATCGCATCGGACCGCGTCACGTCAACGCCAGCGTCTCGATAGCGCATGCGGCCTCCCTCAGCTCCCCAGCCGCGTGCGCAGACGCAGGAGCTGGAGGTCCTCGCTGCTCGGGCTCGGCACGAGGGCGAAACGACCGGCTGCCTGCAGCCGCAGCAGGCAGCGCACGACTTCATCGTCGAACTGCGTGCCGGCGCCACGCTCGAGTTCGTGCAGTGCCGCCTCGACGGGCAGCGCACGGCGGTAGGGCCGGTCGCTCGTCATGGCGTCGAACGCGTCGGCCACGTTCAGGATCCGCGCGCCGATCGGCACGTCGACGGACCGGAGCCCGTATGGATAGCCCTGACCGTCCGGACGCTCGTGATGCGAGCGCACGATCTCCGCGACGCGCCGAAGCGTGCGCACCTTCGCCACGATCTCGGCGCCGGCCGCGGGGTGCGCTCGAAGGGTGCGTTGCTCCTCATGCGTGAGCGAGCCGGGTTTCTGAAGTATGTACTGGTGCTGCGGCCCGATCTTGCCCAGGTCGTGCACGAGGGCCGCGTACTCGATCTCCTCGACCTCGGTCTCGGGTCGGCGGAGCCCGCGCGCGAGTCGCACGGAGTACGTGGAGACGCGAACGGAGTGGTGCCGCGTGTACGGGTCCACCTCCTCGAGTACCTCGGTGAGCGTGCGCACGAAGTCCTTCAGGTCGCTCTTCAGCTCCACCGAGATCTGGAACGCGTAGCGCGACACGAGCACGGGCAGCGCGACGAGCAGGAGGCCCCATGTGCCTGACGTGCTCCACACGACCGCCGTGAGCGTGCCGAGCGCCACGAACGACAGGTGGTGCAGGATCCCGTTCTGGAAGTTCCGCTGCCAGATGCGCCACGGGCTCGGTCCCTCGGTGAGGCCGATCGCGAGCGAGACGCACGCCGAGTTGACGAGGAAGAACGTGAGCCCGCACGCGGCGAGCGCCGGCGCCCATCGCGGGAACAGCACCTGCCCGATGCGTCCCCCCAACGCTTCGTACACCGCGGCCGACGCGAACGCCCCCAGCACGTAGATGGCCGCGTTGTGCAGCACGCGCACGGCGGGACGACGGCGTACGAGCCCCTGCACGACGAACGTGGTGACCACGTCGATCGCCGCGGTCCAGAATGGACCCACGAGCAGGAGCAACGGCAGGTCCACCATCGTTCCGGCCGTCATCTGGCCGCCACCGGGGAGCTTCACGGGCACGAGCTCAGCGAGCAGCAGCAGGAGCAGACCCACGACGAGGACGGTCCACGGGGCCTCCGGGTGACGCACCCAGGCGAGGCCCGCGAGCAGCAGCGCGGAGGTGACGACCGCCGCGTAATAGAGGCGGAACAGCGCCGGCCTCCGCGGCGAAGAGGAGGAGATCACGACATCCTTATCGTGGGGGCTCCCGGCGAGGGAGTTTGAGGAAGACGGGACCGACACCGGCTCACGGGGAGGAGTCTACCTAAAACCGTGCTTCTCGGTACCGGTTACCAACCGGCCTTACCCAGCAGCTCGACGATATCGAAGAACAGGTCCATGAACGGCCCACCTCCTTTGAGGGATTCTCCGCATCGGCCTCTCGGTCGTGCGGGTGGGTCGCTTCGCTGGTAGCTGGTCCTGATCCGCTTCGCTCGTCTCCCCCCGGGAACCTGTCGGTCCCGAAATCGTGTGCTGATGAAGGGCGCGCATTCGCGCCCACAACTCAACTCTCGGTGGCGTAGCTCTCGGCGCGCAGCACGTACTCCGTGGGCTCCTTGACGCGCAGTCCGGCCACCAGCCGGTTCAGCGCATCGAGCGTGGCGAGCACGACGGCCTGGGGCGTGTCCTGTTCGACCGTGCAGCTGCCCGTGAGCACGCGCTCGTGCCGGTGCGCAAGCAGCGACAGCACGACCACGGCGACGCGCCGTCCGCCGGCCTCCACGAACGTGGCGTCGCGCACATTGAGCGCGATCGGGTCGGCGAGAAACTCCTGCACGGCGAGCGCCGTGGCCTGCGCGATCAGGCGGTGCGCGTCGTCACGCGCGCTCCAGCCCGAGGCGTTGCCCACGCGCGGAAGCCCCTTCCAGCGCAGCTCCACCTGGGCCTGAGTGCGCTGGCCGTTCACGATGATGTTCGCGTTCTCGTAGCGGATGCGGTCCTCACGGCTCGGGGACGCGGCGGCGGCGAAAGCCGCGGGCTCGGGGATCGGGCGGGGCT
>JAHFBW010000259.1 GCA_023249845.1 Candidatus Eiseniibacteriota bacterium | reverse complement strand
GGCGGACGCCGCGTTGCCGCTCCTGATCTCGCAGGCGAGCGCGGTGTGGCTGGGTGCCGACGCCGTCACCGACCAGGGCATCGTCAACAAGATCGGCTCCTATGCGGCTTCGCTCGCGGCGCGCGAGCACGGCGTGCCGGTGTGGGCGGTCGCGGTGCGGAAGAAGCTGCTGCCCGGCGCCACGCCGGCGCTCGGCATCGCCGAGATGCCGGCGGCGGAGATCTGGGACGCGGCTCCTGCGGGGGTGCAGCCGCGGAACGTCTACTTCGAGATGGTGCCCGCGTCGCTTCTGCGCGGCGTGGTCGTGGAGGACGCCGTGCTGGGTGCGACCGAGTGCGCGGTGGCCGCGCGCGACCGCGAGCTGCCTCCCGAACTCGCGGCTCGGCTCGGCGGCTGAGCGGCCTGCCATGAGCGGACCCGGCGCCGCGGTCGAGCCAATGATCGTCGGTGACGCAGCGGCGGTGCTCGCCATCTACGCCGAGGGTGTGGCCACTGGCAATGCCACGTTCCAGACCGAGATCCCAGAATGGGCCGAGTGGGACGCCGCGCACCTCGAGGCGCCTCGCCTCGTGGCGCGCGCCGCCGATGGTGCGGTGCTCGGCTGGTGCGCGCTCTCCCCCGTCTCACGCCGCGCGGTGTACGCCGGCGTCGCCGAGGAAAGTGTGTACGTGGCCGCGTCAGCTCGTGGGCGCGGCGTCGGACGCGCGCTGCTTGAAGCGATGGTGAGGGCTTCGGAGGACGCCGGCATCTGGACGATGCAGACCGGCATCTTCCCCGAGAACGAGGTGAGCATCGCGCTGCACGAGGCGTGCGGATTCCGAGTCGTGGGACGGCGCGAGCGGATCGGACGTCAGTTCGGCCGCTGGCGGGACGTCGTGTTCATGGAGCGCCGAAGCACCGTGGCGGGCGTGGAGTAGCGCTACCTCTTGAGCGCCGCGTCGAGTTCACGCATGCGCTCCCTCGCGTACTGGCGAAGGTCCTCCTGAACCGCCATCTCGGCCACGCGCGCGAACAGCGCGCGAGCCTCGACCAGTCGCCCGGCCTTCACGGACGCGAGCGCGCGCTCGATCTGGATCCGGGCACGCAGTTCGGAACGTGACTGTCGCCGCGCCGTATCGAACTCGGGAGTCGGGCTCGCGAACGCCGAGTCGGCCAGCAACCGTTCGGCCGCGACGAGTTTGCCCGCCGTGGCGAGTCGCGCTGCCTGACGGAGCTTGAGATCGGCTTCCACGAGTTTGAGCCCCGACTCCGCGAACTCGACCTGAGAAGGTTCCGCCGCAAGGGCCCTCGCCCGCTGGAATGCCAGCCGCGCTTCTTCGAGTCGTCCCGCACGCGATAGATCCACGGCAGCGTTGACCGAGTCCGTCCAGGAGGGCGAGACGGTCAAGCTCCTGAGCTCGTCGAGACGGCTCGCCGCCCCGTCGCGGACATCCGACGAGGGATCACTGCCCGACAGCCGTGCGAGCAGAGAGTCAGCTTCAGCGCGTCGGCCCGCCCTTACCAATGAGTCCGCCTTCTCGAGCGCAGAGGCGCCGATCAACAGTCGCGCCCCCTCCACGGCTCGGCTTCCGCCGGCGGGGCCGACGCGCGTGCTCAGCAGCTCGCTCGCCTCCGCCGTGCGCCCCTCCTGTTCGAGCAGCACCGCGAGTGCTGCCGATAGGTCCGAGCGCCCGGGGTGAGCCCCGACGGCCCGCCTGAGCCCCTGGATGGCGAGACTGTCCGCGCGGTCGCCACTCATCGCGAACGTCTGCCCGTAGCCACCGAGCGCGTGATAGTTGTCAGGATCAAGCTCGAGGCTCCTTCGGTATCGGACTCGGGCGAGTCGGCACGCTTCCCGAAACGCCCCAGCGGCGCGCGACGCCTCGGGGGCAAGTGCCTCCCGCTCCAGGGCACCACGGGCCGTCGTGTTCCAGATGCGGGCGTCGTTCGGCGCCAGCGCCAGGGCGCGCTCGAAGCTGCGCTCGGATTCCGCACGGCGCCCCGCACGCGCGTGCACCATGCCTGCACCGGCATCCGCGCGCGCGTACGTCGAGTCCAGTTCGAGCGCGGCCACGAAGTGCTCCTCGGCCTTCGCATTGCCTCCGAGCGCCAAACGCAACTCGCCCAGGCTGGTGAGTGCCTCCGCCGTGGACACACGCCGATCCACAACCTTGAGCTTCTCCTCCGCGTTCTCGAATCGAACTCGCCGCGTGGGCTCGAAATCCATCTGGTCCACGTGGTCGGCCATCGCGTTGACGATCGCGTTCCAGCTCTCGCTTGGGAATACTTCGCGGAAGGCCGCCATGGGCGCGGCGCCACGCCGCAATCGGGAGAGGTACTCGATGAATCGGCGACCGCGCTCATCCTTGGTCGAGTACAGATAGTGGGTGAGCGCGTACGATTCCGCGTAGAACAGGTGCTGGAGATAATTGCTCGTCAGGTACGCCGGTGACGTGGTGGTCATGGCGAACAACATCGACAGGTCGAGCGGTTGCTTGCCCCTGAACCACCGCACGACGTTCCGACTCGGGTAACCGAATTCGGCTCCGCTCGTGGTGAGCCTGCACGTGCTGTAGTACTCGGCCAGCCCCTCGTTGAGCCAGAGCGGGATGGCCGGGTAGTTCGCGGTCAGGTAGGCATGAACGAATTCGTGGAAGACGACTTCGGACCTCGACATCTGCTCGGGTTGGGCGTTGACGACCAGGTAATGTCGTTCCGGGGAGTCGAGGAAGTACGCGATCATGTTCTCGGCCCGGTCCAGCCTGTATTCGTTCAACTCCTCCTGATTGCGGAACGCGACGACCGTCATCGGCACCGCGGTGCGTGCGCTGAGATCGGGATTGAGTGCGCTCAACGCGTTCGCGAATCGCTCGAGCCGATAGACCAGGTCCCAGCCGATCCCCGTACCGTCCGAAAGCACGGACAGGCGCTCTGAGCGCACCTCGGTCCAGTCGGCGTCGCGCGCGAACTCCGGCACGGCCGCCCGGGCCCGAACCACCAGCACGGTCATGCACAACAGCACGCTCGCTGCACCCCACGACACGCGCAGGGCACGCACGGACGATCGACGGCCGAACATCGCGGGGACCTCCTGCAGGCAGGTCATGCGTGTGGTATTCGCGTGCGCGAGAATCACAAACTAGTCGATGCGGTTGTCCGATTCCATGCCGCTCGAATCGTCCGATGCGGAGTGGCGGCGCCATGTTGCTCTGTAGCCGTCGAAGCCCTACTCGCTCAGCGGCCGGGCCTCGATCTGGTAGCTGACCGTGGCGATGTCGTCATTCCCTGGACTCGGAGGGGAAGTTCCGCCAAAGGACGTGTTATCGATCACCAGGTAGTAGGTACCCGCGGGCAGCTCGTTCCATTCCGAGGTGAAAGAGGCAGAAAGGCCCTCAAGCCCCAGCGACGAGAAGTGTTCGAAGGTCTGGTCCTCGCTCTCCTGGGCTTTCGAGACCAGCGTGTTCCACCTGTTGAAGTCAGCTTCGGATAGCACGTAGACATCGATCGCCGGTCCGCTCGTGAGTGCGACGCCGACACGAACCTCGGCGGAGTCTTCGAGAGAAAATGGCTCAGACACCCACGTCTCACGCTTGACCGCCTTCTCACCCTGCGCGAGGGGCGATGCTTCGGTTGCCACTTGTGCTTCCTGTTCCGCTTTGGGAGCGCACCCGGCGATCGCGAGAGATGCGGCGACACCGAGCGATGCAGCCGTGACACCAAGGCGCAGATTCATGGTTCCTCCCGCGAACAGGTTCAATCTGGGCACGCCGTTTCGATCAGCAGCCACGCCGGCCGAATCCGGTTTGCGGCGCAGCGACGAACGATAACACCTCGAGACACCGAGTCGATGACACCTGGGTTGCTCGCGGCCTGGGAACCCCGTCTCACGACTCGAGGTGCCAAGCGGACATCAGGGCCCTATGCCCTCCGCGCGACGCGCGCCAGTAGCAGCCATGCCCCGAGCAGCGCCCCCGAGACGACGAGTGTCCACGACACGTGCTCGATGAAGCTTCGCTCCCTCCACGCACCGTGCATTGCCGGCGCCACCACGGTCACGCCCACGTAGACGAACCACGGTAGCCAGGCCCTGTGCAGGCTTGCGCCCGGGCGCGGCTCAGCTCGCGGCTTCACGGTCCGCTCCCGCGACGCGCGACGCCAGCGTGAACAACGCGGCGAGGAACGCGAAGTAGACGCCCACGCCGAGCGCCCTGTGCAGGCGCTCCGGCGTGAGCGGCCCGAACGAGGCGCCAGCCTCGTGAAGTCGCATCGCCCACACGATGCGCGTGGCGTTCGCGAGCAGGGTGGTGGCGTAGGCGGCGAGCGCGGCCCCGAGCAGAAGGCCGACGCGATGGCGGGCTCGCGTGCAGGCGGACACGACCCCCAAGCACAGCGTCACGAACGCGGCGATCAAGAAGTTGACGCCGGCGCACGCCGGCACCACCTCGAAGCGGTGTGCTCGACACAGATAGCCGTGCTGCGCTTCCAGCTCGAACGGTCCTGCGCCCGCCACCTCCACGAGGCGCACGGTGGGATCCAGGATCCAGCGCAGCTCGTCGAAGCCCGCGCGGCTGTAGAACGCCTTGAGCAGCCAGGCGATTCCCAGAGCGACCACGACGACGGCGAGGTTCGCGACCCGCCATCGTCCCACCGTCGCCAGGGCGCGGCTCACGATCTCAGCCGCGGGACACTGCGGGCACCACGCGCGACCGCACCGCAAGGAGTCCCATCGCGAGCAGTACGCCGGCCACGAGCCACAGCAGCTCGGGCTCGTCTCCCGCGCCCATCCCCTCCACGGCCAGATCGTTCACGCCGTTCGGGAGCGGCAGCGGCTGCGTGACCTCGCGGCCTTCGCCCGATGGATTCACGACCACCTCGTGCACCGCAATGAACGACGTGTAGCGCGTGAGCAGGCTGTAGTGGAGCCCCAGCTCGGTGATCTCCCGCCGCTGCGCATCGGTGGGCTCGCCACCGTTCCAGTCCGCCAGCTCGGCGACGCGCGTGCGCGCCCACCGCTCGCGCAGCGCTTCGTTCGAGGCTTCAGGTCTCG
>JAHFBW010000258.1 GCA_023249845.1 Candidatus Eiseniibacteriota bacterium | reverse complement strand
ACGTCGTTGCTCGAGCTGCTGGTGATCTCACCGGACAGCGAGTAGACGCCGAGGCCCGCGCCCAGGCCGAACCGGGCCGGCGAGCTGGTCGGGAAGAAGTAGCCGGCCGTCGCCTCGAACGCGTTGGCGTTCAGACGGGCGACGTCGCCGCTCACCTTCTCCTCACGGCTCACGTACATCGGCTCCCAGCTCGCGGAGATCATCCACGAGCTGTTCGGCCACATCCGCATGCCGAGCCCGCCGCCGTAACCGGTGCCGAATTCCTGCATGTTGCCGCCGCTCTGGTTGGCCGGGGCCACGACGCGGTCGTTCCAGTCCTTCATGTTGTGCGTGCTGAACGCGCCGAAGACTTCGCCGCCGAACGTGGCGGCCGCCGCTGGGGCGGAGATGACGACGGCGCAGCAGATCGTGATCAAAAGCGTGAGCGCAGATTTCCGAATCATGAGTTTGACCCCCTTGGCGATGAGCCGAGGACGTGCGCCCGCTGCCGCCGGACGGCGGACCGACGACCCGGGCTGCCCGAAAGGTGGGCAACGTGCTCCGGGTGTGCGGGCCTAGGGGTTTTCGGCAGGTGGAGGCAGAGTCCTTAGCGCCGGACGACAGGCGTAAGCCGTTGGTCGAGTGCAGAATGCGTTGTCGGCCGCCTTCTCATTCGCCCACAACCTGTTGCCACGTCTCACGTCCGCGGGAGAGACTTCGAATGGCCGCGGGGCGAGGGTGGAGTGCCGTGCGTTGCCGCGACTCCTCCGCGGACCGCGCGAGCAGACTGCACACGAGCGTTCATCCGATCGCCTGTGATGGCGGCGCCGCGACCCCCGCGCGTCCATAGGAGGTGAACGCTGAAGCCCCGATCGCCGCATGATGGCGTCTACGCCCGCATCGGTCCCTCGCGCGTCCATGGTGTCGGCGTCATCGCGATCCGCGACATTCCGGCCGGGACGCTCATCTTCCGTGGTGAGAACGAGCGCGTCGTCTGGGTGTCGCGTGCACGGATCCGCCGGCTCCTCCCGGCGATCCAGCAGATCTACGATGACTTCGGGATGCTGGACGGCAACCGGATCGGCGTGCCGCCGCATCTCCACAACCTCTCGGTCTGCTGGTACGTGAATCATTCCGCTCGACCGAACACCGAGGCAGGCGACGACGGCCACTTCCGCGCGCTACGCCGGATCCGGAGGGGCGAGGAGCTGACCGCCGACTACCGCACCTTCCCGGTCGATGAGCTGCAGTTCGGGCCGAAGCACGTGCTGCGCAGGCGGACCCCGAAGCGCGGGCGCTGAAAGGTCGGACACGACGCGGCCTCCGGCCAGGCGGCGGGACCCGTTCGCGCCGGGGGCGCGATGGCGGCGTGCGGGGGCAGGCGAAAGACGCGAAACGGGTCCGCGCACGGCTCTACCGCCTGGCCGAGGAACCGGTCGCCGGATGGAGCGACGCCCGGGGCCTGGCGCGCCGGGCGTCTCGAGGAACGGCCGGTGCTACTGGACGAGCACCACGTTGAGCGTGCGTTCGACGTCACCCGCCACCAAACGGGCCCGATAGATGCCCGGCGCGACACGATCTCCGCGGTCGTTCGTGCCGGCCCAGCGGATGGCGTGGTCGCCGCCATCCAGCACGCCGTTCACGAGCCTCGCAATGCGCCGTCCCGACAGGTCGAACATCGCCAGCTCGACGCGCTGCGACGAAGGCAATCGGAAGCGGAGCGTGCCGCCGTCCGTGGACGGGTTCGGCCCGTGCGAGAACGCGAGCGCGTTCGTGCCGGCGTCCCCCACGCTCACGAGCTGCGGGAACCAGCCGATGTCGAAGAAGTTGTGGAACGTGAGGTCCACGGACTGAGACAGGTCCGGGTTGATGGACGGCTCCATGAGCGCGTTCGGGAACGCCGAGACGTCCCAGTGCGACACGCTGGAGCCCGGCTGGCCGGGGCTGGGCGCGAACATGAGCACGCGGCCCGCATTGTCCACGCCCGCGAGCTTCACCGGGTCCAGGCACAGCTTCGCGGTCACCGAGCCCGAGCCGAGCGCGGTCTTGAGCGCGCTGCCATCTGTGAGCGACAGGCTGGTCACGGGGATCGTCACCACGGGGGCCGCCCCACGCAATGGCGGCTCCGGGCCGGCCGCGTTGTTGATGATGATGGCCCCGATCGCGCCGTTCGCCTGCGCGTTCGCCGCCTGCTGCGCAATGGTGCAGGTGGCACTGCGGTCCATGAGCGCGATCTTGCCGGCGATGGCGCCGGCGTTCGTGAATGGCGTGTTGCAGCCGTCCGTCGTGGTGCCGACACCGTCCGCCACGAGCACGACCTGGGCGGTCGTCCCGGCGAGCGTGAGCGGGGAGTAGAACACGCCCTGGCCGCTCGTGAAGTCACCGACCAGGGCGCCCGTCGTGACGACGCGCGCGCGCTTTCCGAGCACGTGAGGCGCGGCCGCGGTGACGGCCGGGCCGTCCCACACGAGATGCGTCGTGTTGAGCGCGCTCGTGACGCGCTCTGCGGGTATCATGTCGATCCAGTGCTTGCCCGTCACGTTGTCCAGGAGATGGCGGTCCCAGATGTAAGGCTGGCCGGCGAAGTAATCCCCGGTCGTCTCGTCGGTGATGTCCAGGAAGCCGAGTCCGTGGCCGATCTCGTGGAGCAGCACGGGCAGCAGGTCGAGGCCGGTCGCCCCTTCGTTGCCGTCGTAGCCGTAGTACCAGAAGCGGGTCGGCAGGCAGCCGGGCGTGCCAACGTTGACGTTGAACACGGCACCGATGTCATCGTCGAACGGGTCGAGGTCGACGCCGGTCAGCCGGTTCGCCTCGGCGCCGGTGTACCAGGTGGCTGGGAAGCCAGCACCTGAGAAGTCGGAGTCGATGACGTTCGGGCCCGCGCCGCCCAGCACGCCGCTGGTGGCTCCGCACGGGGTCAGCGGGTCGAACGATGCCTGGACGCGGATCGTGACCGGGCTCTGGAGGATCGCGTCCCAGATCTGGCCGGCCTTGATGAACACGTTCAGCCGCTGCTGGCCGAGCGTCGTGCCGGGATTCCCGCCCACGGGCGCCACCGGCGTGGGGTCGTTGAATCCTTCGCCGGCCCCGTCGAGGTTCACGATCACGAATCCCGCCCGTGCCGAGGTCGCCATGCCGAACGAAAGCAGGAGCACGAGTGCTGCGAGGCGCGCGGCGCGGCTCATCGCGGCACCCGCTTCGCGGCGGCCTCGACGCGCCGTGCGGCTGCTTCGGCGTTGTCCACGCACTCGGTGACGAGTCGCCCCTGGGCGTCCAGGTGCACCACGGTCCACGATCGGAACGCGGCGCCCAGTACGGCATGGCGCGAACCATCCGCGTTTGTGCGCGCGGTCGCGGCCGCATCGCGGCGGAGCGAGGCGGTGGATGCGGCGCGTGCCGGAAGTGCCGCGTTCTCGGACGCATCACCTGATTCGGGTTCGAATCGAATCGCAGCGCTCGTGGTCGCGACCGGTGGGCGCCACGGACCCGGGCGATAGCGCAGCAGGTTCTGGGCCGAGGCGGTGGGGGAGACGTTCCCGCCCGCGAGCGCGGGCACCGGGATCAAGAGCAGCAGGAGCAGAAGCGAGGTGAGGCGCATGTCGCAGTCCTCCGCGGTGAAGGCCGTCGTGTCCGCTGATGGTAGCCCATCCGGACGCGAAGAAGGGAGGCCCATGGGGCCCCCCTTCCCGGTGCGAACCTCGTCAACGTTGCATCCTGCACGCTTCAGGCGGCTCGGGCGATGCCCTCGTCCTCCTCATCCGCGTCGCTCTCGGGGGAAGGCGCCCCGTAGCTCGCGACGGGCGGGAACTCGATCACCTTGGAGTTCACGCGGAAGCTGGTGTCGCTGGCCTCCCGAAGGTCGCCGATGACCGCCTCGGCTTGGCGCAGCAACGACTGGAGCGAGCCGGCCTTCTCCACGGCCTGGTCCACCAGCACCTTCTGGCCCTCGAGCACCGAAAGGCTCGACTGCACCTCTACGAGCAGCGCATCGGCGCGCGACAGCCGCTCCTCGGCCTTGCTCATCTGGCGCTTGCGCTCGTCCAGCGCGCCCTTCGTCTCGCGCAACTGCTTCAACTGACCGAGCACGTCCTTCAGCATGCCGCGGCCCTCGTCGAGCTCCTGGTGCGCCGAGGTGATCTCGCGAACGTGTGCCGACGTCTTCTCGGCCATCGCGAACATGCGCTCCAGGTCGCCCTGCAGCGACTCGATCGTGCCCTGGCGTGACGCGATCTGCTCGAGCGAGCGGGTGATCTCCTGTTCGGTCAGGTCCCACTTCACCATGCGTGCCTCGAAGTCCGTGAGGCGCTTGTCCACGGCGCGCAGGCCCTGCGTACGATCCTCCAGCTGGCTCGCCAGCTCGTCCACGTCGGACACGCGCTGGTCGGCCGCGCCGAGCGACGCGGTGAGCCGCTGGGTGAGCTCGTCCAACTGGCTCGCGGCATTCGCGGCCTCCTCGCGGAGCCCGGTCGCGCGCTCAAGCTCGCGCGACGCCTCCTGGAGCGCTTGGTAGCGCTGGTCCAGGTCCTTGCGGAGCACGCGCGTCTCCTCGGCGATGGCCTCCACCGACTCGCAGCGCGACTGCGCCTGGGCCACGGCCTTCTGTACCTCGCGGCTCGTCTTCGAAACCTCCGAGACGCTCGCCGTCACGCCGGCGATGGTCTTCGCGACCTCGTCGGCGGCCACGGACTGATCGCCGAGGCTCACGAATCGCTCCTCGGCGGCCTCCATCCGCTGCGCCAGCTGCTGGCCACGCTCGTCCATGCGGGCCGTGAGCGAGCCCAGTTCCGCGACACGGCGCTGGAGATCGTCCACGAACTCCCGGCGCGCCTCGAGCGTTGCGGTGGCGTCGTTGATGCGCTGCACCTGCTTCATCGCGGCCCCCAGCGCCGGCTCGTACTGGCGCAGTTCGCCGAACTGCTGGCGCAGGTCGGACACGCTCTCGACCACGTCGCCCAACCAGGTCTTCGTATCGGACTGGCCCTGGCGAACGCGCGTCATCTCCTCGCGCGCGAGCGGCATCTGCTCGAGTGCGTCGCGCACCTGGGCGTGCGCCCCG
>JAHFBW010000257.1 GCA_023249845.1 Candidatus Eiseniibacteriota bacterium | reverse complement strand
AGGCGACGAAACCCGACCGCGGCGAGATGCCCGAGGGGTTGTGGACCAAATGCGACGGCTGCGGCGAGGCTCTGTTCCAGACGGTGCTCGAAGAACACCTCTGGACCTGCCCGAATTGCGGGCATCACTTTCGGGTCTCGGCGCGCACGTACGTGGGTTACCTCACGGACCCGGATTCATTCGAGGAGCGCAACGCGAACCTGGTCGCGGGCGACCCGCTCGAGTTCCGCGACGCCAAGATGCCGTACCCGGAGCGGCTCGCGGCCGCCCAGAAGGACACCGGCGAGAAGGACGCCGCCATTTGCGGTGTGGCGACGGTGGGCGGACTCCCGGTGAGCGTCGTGCTCATGAACTTCTTCTTCATGGGCGGCAGCATGGGCTCGGTGGTGGGGGAGAAGGTGGCGCGTACGATCGAGACGGCCATGGACGAGCGCCGCGCCTGCGTCGTGGTGTCCGCCACCGGCGGCGCGCGTATGCAGGAGGGCATCCTTTCGCTCATGCAGATGGCCAAGACGAGCGTGCTGCTGGCACAGCTCCGCGAGGCGCGACTGCCGTTCGTGTCCGTGCTCACGGATCCCAGCACCGCCGGCGTGCTCGCCTCTTACGCGTCGCTCGGCGACGTCATCGTGGCGGAGCCCAAGGCGCTCGTGGGCTTCGCGGGCGCGCGTGTCATCCGCCAGACGATCGGCGAGGATCTGCCGCCCGGCTTCCAGCGCGCGGAGTTCGTGCTGGAGAAGGGTTTCGTGGACCGCATCATCCATCGCAAGCAGATGCGGGAGGAGATCGGGCGACTGCTCGAGTTC
Organism: Candidatus Eiseniibacteriota bacterium; assembly: GCA_023249845.1. Lineage (GTDB taxonomy): Bacteria > Eisenbacteria > RBG-16-71-46 > RBG-16-71-46 > RBG-16-71-46 > JAIOPA01. The sequence goes on along the minus strand of JAHFBW010000257.1, from coordinate 4,241 downwards.
TTCTGGCACTCCACTCGCGGCTTCGCTCCCGAGGGTGGCCGGTCGCCGCACCGTTACGACTCGAACGCTCCCCGTTCGACCTGAGCGGCAACTCATCGGATCCGTGACGCAGGACCTGCAGACCCGACTCGAGACCCTGTGGGGGCTCGAACGGCGCCACCTGAAGCCCGACCTCGAAGGCACGCGCGAACTGCTCGCCGGCCTTCGCCACCCCGAGACGCGGTTCGCCGCCGTGCACGTCGCAGGTACGAACGGCAAGGGCAGCGTGTGCGTGCTGGTGGAGCGCGTGCTGCGCGCCGCCGGCTATCGCACGGGGCTCTACACCTCACCGCATCTCGTGGACTTCCGCGAGCGCATCCGTGTCAACGGCCGCTGGGCCAATGAAGCGGAACTGGCGGCCGGCCTCGACGCCATCGAAGCGTTGCCGAATGCCTCCACGCGTACGTTCTTCGAGGTGACGACTGCGCTGGCGTTCGACCGGTTCGCACGCGAGAACGTGGACTGGGCCGTCGTCGAGGTGGGGCTCGGCGGCCGGCTCGACAGCACGAACGTGCTGTCGCCCGCCGTGTGCGCGATCACCTCGATCGGACTCGATCACTCGGAACTGCTCGGCGACACGCACGCCGCGATCGCGGCGGAGAAGGCCGGGATCCTGAAGCCCGGCGTGCCGGTGGTGAGCGGCGTCGAACACGACGTCGCGGCGTCGATCATCGCGCGCCGCGCCGCGGAAGTGAACGCCACGCTGATCGTGGCGCGCGACTGGGCGGACGTGCGCATCCGCCAGCAGGGCGAATGGGGCACGCGTCTCGCCGTCGACTGCGCGCCGTGGGGCCGCTTCCAGCTGCAACTCCCGCTGCGCGGCGGCCACCAGCGCGACAACGCGCGCGTGGCACTCGTGCTGCTGGCACAGCTCGCGGCGCAGGGCGTGTGCATCGAGCTCGCGGCGCTGCGCGAGGGATTCGCCGGGGTGCGATGGCCCGGCCGCCTCGAACCCTGCCCGGCCGAGCCGCGCCTGTGGTGGGACGGTGCGCACAACCTCGAGGGCATGAGGCGGCTCTGCTCCGCATGGAGCAAGGACCTGAAGCTACCCGCTCCCGCCGCAATCATCTTCGCCGCCGGCCGCGACAAGGACGCACGAGCGATGCTGGCTCGCCTTCGCTCCCTCGCACCGGACGCCGACCTGTTCGTGGCTGCCACGCACAACGAACGCGCACGCACCGCCGCCGACCTCGCACGAAACGCAGCCGAGGTGGGAAGCCAGGCAACGCCCACGCCGTCGATCGTGCAAGCCATTCGAAGCGCTCTCGCCCGCTACTCGAAGGGTCGCGTCCTGCTGTGCGGTTCGCTCTTCGCCGTGGGCGAAGCGATGGCAGCCTTCGGCGGCGGCCCTGGAGAACAAGTGTGAACCCGCACTCAGGCAGTAGGGACCCGCGGGGCTCGGGGGTATTGGAATCGAGAGGTGCCTGGCGGCGTGCCGCAGCCAGGGATGGCGGAGGCATGCCGCCAGACAAGCGAGGAGCCGCCTGGATGGCGGCGACGAGCGTCCTCTCGAGGCCAATGCCCCCGAGTCCCGCGCGACTAGTGATGCTGCTGGTCGTCTTAGCGCTGCGCACAAACTCAGCGCACGCCCAGATGCCGGTGCCTGTGCTCGACACGACTCGAACGGACAGCGTCAGGACCGAAGTGCGAGCCGACACGACTGCCACGCGAACGGACTCGCTTGGCAGCCTCGTCCTGCCGCCGCGCGATTCCGCGGTCGTCATCACGACCCGGCGCCCCACGCCGAAGAAGGGCGCGAAGGCGGCGCCCGAGCCGCCATATCGCATCGAAGCCAATCGCATGAGCGGCGGACGCGGGCCGCAGGGAGACGTGCTGTTCCTGGAGCAGGTCACCATCACCCGATCGGGCACGCGCCTCCAGTCCGAGCGCGGTCGGTACGAGCGCGCCACCGGCATGGTGCACATGGAAGGCAACGTTCGGCTGCGCGACTCCACCACCACCGTGACCTGCGACCAGGCGTCGTTCTCGGAGAACGAGGATCGGCTGGATCTGCGCGGCAACGTCGTCGTCTTGGACAAGGACGCCACGCTGCGCGCGCCGTACGGTTGGTATGACCGGCGCGCGGGATTGGCGCGACTCCTGGGCGGCGTCTCCGGTCGCGAGGGCAAGCAGCATCTCGCCGCCGACGAGGCCACGTACGAGCGCGATTCCTCGATCGTGCGCGCGCGCGGACACGTCCAGGGTCGCGACGACGAAGGCAAGGTGCAGCTCGAAGCGGACGCGGTGGATTTCGATCGGGACGCCAAGGTGGCCGTCGCCACCGGCCGGCCGTTCATGCGCGCGCGCGACGACGACGGAGCGGAGACGCTGCTGCGTGCGCGTCTCCTGCGCGTCAACTCGCGAACGCGTGTCGCCGAGGCGGTGGACTCGGTGTCGGTGGAACGCGACACGCTCCGCGCCACCGCGCGCTACGCCGTGTTCGATGATTCCACCGGGCACGGCATGCTGCTTGGCGAGCCGCGAGCATGGGACAACGAGACCACGCTCACGGGCGACACACTCGAGACTTACGCGGTCGCACGACGGCTCGAGCGCATCATCGTGCGCGGGAACGCGCGCATCGACTATGCGGGGGGGCGCGAATCGAACCGCGGCGAGACCAGCCGTCTGACGGGCGCCCGCGTGGACATGTTCGTGCGCGAACAGCGTATCGACAGCCTGGTGGCGACGGGCGGAGCGCGAAACGCCTACACGGCCGTTGCCAAGGAAGGTAAGACGCCCGAGCAAAACCTCGCCAAGGGCGACACCATCATCGTCTATTTCGCCGATCGCAAGCTCGACCGCGCGCGCGTTCAGGGCGGTGCCTCGGGAGAGTACCGCCCGCCCGTGGCGGTGGACGACACGAGCGCTGCGCGGATTGAACGCGTGGCGTACGACAGCCGGCGCATCGACTTCGTGATCCCGCGCAACAAGATCGTGTTGGACGGCGACGCGCACCTCGACTACCGCGACATGGAACTGCGCGCCCGGCGTGTGGAGTTCGACAGCGAGGCGAACACGCTCGTGGCCGAGGGCAAGCCCACGCTGGTCGAGAAGGGCGACGAGGTCTCGGGTCAGCTCATGACCTACGACATGGACCACCGCGTTGGCACCATCTACCAGGCGACCACCCAGTACGAGCGCGGGCTCTATCACGGAAAGCAGATCCGCAAGGCCGCCGAGGACCAGCTCGACGTGCTGGGGGGCGCCTACAGTACGTGCGATCTCGACCAGCCGCACTATCACTTCTCGGCGCGGTACATGAAGATCTACCTCAAAGACAAGCTGGTCGCGAAGCCAGTGGTGTTCTACTTGCGCAACATCCCCATCCTGGCGCTGCCGTTCTACGTCTTCCCGATCAAGCCGGGTCGCCATTCCGGCTTCCTGTTCCCGCAGTTCGAGTTCGGTTTCAACAACCGAACCGGCCAATTCATCCGCAATGCGGGCTACTACTGGGCGCCGAACGACTACATGGATTTCACGGGGGCAGGGGACTACTACCAGGCGCAGCCCGCGTGGCTTGTGCGCGGCGAGGCGAACTACAAGCTGCTGTACTCGTTCGACGGCCATCTCGAGGGGCGCTTCGAGCACAACGACCTCACCGCGCGCGACGACTACCAGTTCTACGGCACGCACCAACAGACGCTGGGCGAACGAACACGGCTGTCCGCGCTGGGCAACTTCATCTCGAGCCGCGAGTACAGCGGCAGCGCGTTGTCGGGGCAGACGCTGCAGCAGCGCCTGAACCGCTTCCTCACGTCGAGCGTGCAGATGAGCCACTACGCCGACTGGATCTCGCTCAACGCCGTCGTGGATCGCCGCCAGGACCTCGACGCCGACGTGACACTGGAGGACCCCGATGGCGCCGGGCCGCTGCACGGACCGGCCGTGGGCACGCTGGCGAGCCTCGCGAACCTCACGGTGACCGCCCCGTCGGTCTCGGCCACGCTGCCGACGCGTGCGCTCGGCTCGTATGCGGCGCTCAAGGACCGCCCGCTCGGCAAGCTCCTGAACAGCACGTACCTGAGCCTGAGCGGACGCTTCCTCTCGCTGCAGACTCGCCGCGGCATCGTCACCGGACAAACCTACTTCACGAATGCAGACACGCTCCCGGACTCGAGTAACGTCGTGGGCCGGACGGAGGAGACCCGTCGGGCCGCCTCGAGCGTGTTCTCGCTCACGGATTCGCGGCGGCTGTTCGG
>JAHFBW010000256.1 GCA_023249845.1 Candidatus Eiseniibacteriota bacterium | reverse complement strand
GACGGGCGCCCGACCCGTCGTATCGATGATGCTCGTGCTGGCGGTGAGCACCACTCCGGCCCCGAGCACGGCGCCCGCGCCGACGCGCACCCCTTCCACCACGATGGCGCGCGAGCCGATGAACGCGTCGTCCTCGATGATCACGGGCGCGGCCTGCGGCGGCTCGAGCACGCCGCCGATGCCGACGCCACCCGACAGGTGCACGTTCTTGCCGATCTGCGCGCACGAGCCCACGGTGGCCCACGTGTCCACCATCGTGCCCTCGCCGACGCGCGCGCCGATGTTGACGAAGCTCGGCATCAAAATGACGCCCCGCTCGAGGAAGCTGCCGTAGCGCGCCACGCCCGGAGGCACCACGCGCACGCTGGCGGCTTCGAGATTCCGCTTCGGCGGCACCTTGTCGAAGAACTCCAGGTCGCCCGCCACCAGCGGCACGCTGACGTGCATGCGGAAGTAGAGCAGGATGGCCTGCTTGAGCCAGACGTGCGTCTCCCACTGCGCATCGGCGTTCGCCGGAGGCGAACAAACTCTCAAATCGCCGGCGTCGAGCGCCGCCACCGCGCCCTCCACTGCGCCGCGCAGCGACGCGTCGTCGAGCGGGCGCGCACCGGCATAGCCCTCCTCGATGGTGCGCTGCCAGCGCTCGAGCGGGTAGGCGTCCGCGGCGACGCGCACGCTCATGTCGCGACCCCCGCCAGCTGCCCGAGCCGCGCGATGGCCTCCTTGCACTGCGCCAGCGTCGGCACCAGCGCCCAGCGCACGAAGCCCTCGCCGCCCGGCCCGAGGAACGAGCCCGGCGTGGTCACGAGCCCGAGCCGGAGCAGCGACTCGACGAAGGCCACATCGTCGGACCCATCCTCCGGACGGGATCCCCCCGGCGCGCGCATCCACAGGTAGAACGTTCCCTGCGACGCCTCCACCTGCCACCCCCGGCGGGCGAACTCGGCCAGGAACAGCCGGCGCTTGGCCGCATACACCTCGCGCGTGGCCGGCGTGTGCGCGTCGTCGTTCCACGCCACGATGGCCGCGTCCTGGATGAAGTCGGGCGTGGCCACGCCGACGCTGGGGCGGAACCGCTTGAGCGCCTCGATCAGCGTGGGGTCGCCGGCCATGAAGCCCGAGCGGAAACCCGTCATGGCCGAGCGCTTGGACAGCGTGTAGAGCCCGATCAGGTTGTCGAGGCCGTGCGCGAGCAGCGTGCCCGGCGCATCGCCCTCGAACCACAGGTCGCCGTAGGCCTCATCGCTCGCGACCCACAGGCCATGCCGCCGCGCCAGCGCCACGATACGTGCAGCGGTCGGCTCGTCGAGCACGGCGCCGGTGGGATTGTGCGGCGAGTTGAGCCACAGCAGCGCGGTGCGCTTCCACACCTCCTCCGGCACGCGGTCGGGGTTGAAGCGCCAGCCGTCGGCGCTCTGCAGGGGTGAGAAGTACGGCTTTCCGCCGGCGTAGCGCGCGCCGCCCTCGTAGACCGGGTACGCGGGCGTGGGGATCACCACCGTGTCGCGCGCGGAGCCGGGCGAGATCATCGCGAACGCCAGCGTGAACACCGCTTCCTTCGTGCCGTTCGCGGGCAGCACGTGCAGCTCCGGGTCCACGCGCACGCCGTAGCGCCGCGCGAGCCACGCGGCACAGGCGGCGCGCAGTTCCGGCTTGCCGTTGGTGGCCGGGTAGCTCGAGACGGCCGGCACCGCGCGCTGGAGCGCCTCGCGGATGAACAGCGGCGTCTCCTCGCGCGGGTCGCCCATGCCGAAGTTGATGCTCGCGACGCCCGCCGGGGCCAGCTCGCGGCGCCGGCGCTCGAGCTTCACGAACGGATACTCGACGCCGCTCGTGAGCAGCGGATGCAGCGGTCCGGGCGCGGCGCCGCTCACGCGGGCCCCTGGGTGAGGAACGCGGCGAGCTGTTCGTAGATGACGCCGAGGTTCGGGATGGGACAGTACTCGTCGGCGCGGTGGCACATGTCCGGGATGCCCGGGCCATAGTTGAAGGCCGGGATGCCCGCGGCGGTGAAGCGCGCCACGTCGGTCCAGCCCTGCTTGCCGGCGACGCGCGCGCCGCTCATACGCACGAAGCGCTGCACCTCGGGATGGTCGAGGCACACCGCGCCGGGTGCCGCCTGGTCCACGACCTCGAAGCCGAAGGCGGGCGGAACGTGCGAGCGCAGCTTGGCGATGGCCAGCTCGACGGTGCGGTCGGGCGTGAAGCGATGGTTCAGGTTCACCACCATCTCGGCGGGCACGACGTTGCGTGCGCTGCCCGCGCGCACGGTCGTGACTTGCAGCGTCTCGCGGTACTCGAGCCCCTGGATCCGCTTGCTCGAGACGGGATAGCGCGTGATGTCCATGAGCCACTGCGCGCCCTCGGCGACGGCATTCTTGCCCTGCCACGGTCGCGCAGCATGCGCGGCGATGCCGGGCACGCGCACTTCGACATTCAAGATGCCGTTACAGCCCATCTCGACCGCGAGGTCGGTGGGCTCGAGGATGACCGCCAGGCTCGCCTCGCGCAGCCACGGCGACTCGTCGAGCACGCGCCGCAAACCGTTCTTCGCCGCCGGCCCCTCCTCCGCATCGTAGAACACGCACGCCAGGTCGCAGCGCAAGGCGTCCAGGTCGAGCGACTCGGCGAGCGCCAGCATGACCGCGTCGCCGGCCTTCATGTCGGTGGTGCCGACGCCGAGGATGCGATCGCCGATGCGGTGCGCCGCCGCATTGCCCTGCGGCGGAACTGTGTCCGTGTGCCCGGCCAGCACGACGAGCGGCCGGCCCTGGCGCGGCGCGCGCCAGACGATGGAGAGCCCGTGGCGGATGACCTCGCCGCGGCTCGAGGCCGCGAGCCGCCGGGTGATCCAGTCGACGATCTCCTGCTCATTCCCGGTCACGCTCGGGATGTTCACCAGCTGTTCGAGCAGATCGGCGAGAGCCGTGTCGGTGACGGGCATCGGGGTTGCAGCCTCCGGGTCAGGGCGGACGGCCAAGCTAGCACCGGCCCGAGGCTTGCGCCACGCCGCCTGCCGCGCCTAGCGTGAGTGCCCATGCTCGAGACCACCGCACTCCGACTGACCGGCCGCGATGTACTGCCGCTGCTGCATCGCACCACCAGCAATGCGCTCGCCGAGCTCGCGCCGGGTGATGCCCGCGTCACCTTGTTCTGCGACTTCCGCGGCCGGCTGCTGCACCGCGCCGTGGTCGCGGTGGCGAGCGACGGCGCGGTGTGGTTGCTGCGTCCCGATGCCCGCGGCGCCGAGCTCGCCGCGGCGGTGGACCGCATGGTGTTTCGTGATGACGTGAAGATCGAGGATCGTTCGGACGAGTTCGCCGTGGTGCTTGCACACGCCGAGCCAGGTGACGCCGGCGTGCTCTCCGAGCGCGACGGCGTGCCGCTGGCCGTGCCCACCGGCGACGGCACGCTCGTCGCGCTCGACGGGCGTTCTGCGATGAGTGAGGCGGAGCGCATCGCGCGATTGCTGCCGCGGCATGGGCACGAGATCGCCGAGGCGTTCAACCCCTTCGAGGTCGGCCTCGCGCGCGAGGTGCATCTGGCGAAGGGCTGTTTTACAGGTCAGGAAGTGCTGCAGCGGCTGATCACGTACGACAGCGTGCGGCGGCGGCCGGTCCGCGTTCGGCTCGGCGCGCCGATTGCCAACCTGCCTGTCGACCTGCTCGCGAATGGCGACCGCGCCGGCGTGCTCACGAGCGCGGCGGATGGCGAGGGATTCGCTGTCGTGCGCAACGACGTGGTCGAGACCGACGCGGCGCTGTCGCTCGCCGACGGCACCCCGATCGAGGTCGTCGCCGCGCCCGAGCTGGCGCGACCTCTCGGGCGGCCGTAGCGCGAGTCCTCGGCGCCGGCCACGGGCCACGACTCGAGGGGCCTGGATCGCGGCCGCACGGATCCGCGACCCGGTCCGTGACCGCATGCCGGTATTCGGGGGAGGCGACGACAGCACCTTCCCAAGCGGCATAGCGGCGCTCTGGTTCGTGGGGAGGTTCACCGCCGGCCGCCACCTGGCCATGGGGCGAGGTGAGGGTGCGGTCGGGCACGGCCCGGGTGCCGGCGTGTACCTCAGACGCATGCTGGCGGGCGCGTTCCGGACGACGCGACGGGCCGCACGCGTTCGCCGACGTCCCGCACGGCTCCATCGGGCAGGAAGCGGCGCACTTGCCTGTCATGCGCGGCGCCGTGCAGCGACGTCCCATACAAGGACGCCCTGCCCCCGCGGGGGCAGACGCACGCGAACTCGCGTGCCAGACGGGAGTTGTTGGGTCGATCGCGCGCAACTGATCGGGCGCCGATCGTCATTCCGGTTGTATCCCGACGGGTGGTATCGCAGAATCACGGGTAGTCGCATCCACGATCAGCGGCTCGATCCTGGGCCGCCCTTGTGCACCATGGAGCGAATTTCGATGAGACTGCCTGACATGACGTCCCGGGCCTGGATCTTGATGCAGTCCCTCGTGCTGTCCGCGTGCTTCATGCAAGCCCCGCCCGCGGCGGCGGAGGAGCCGCCGGCTTCCGAGCGGTCCCAACTCGCCCCCGAGGTGCAGAGCCGGCTCCTCGAGGCCGCGCGCGGTTCGAGCGTGGCGCCGTGGCAGCGGGACCTCATGCTGGAGATGGTGCGCGGGGGCGTCACGGGAGCCCCGAACGCGCTCGCGCCGTCGCTCCGCGGCAACACGGTGCCGTTCAGCGGGATCGCGGCCATCGACGGCGGCTGGACCGGGGTCACCGCGCCGTCCGCGCGCGTCCACCACACGGCGATCTACGACCCGGTGCGCGACCGGATCCTGGTGTTCGGGGGACAGGACGCCAGCGGACTGCGCAACGACGTGTGGTCGCTGTCGCTGGCGGGCAGCCCGGTGTGGAGCGAGCTCTCACCCACCGGGGTGCCGCCGTCCGCGCGTTACCTGCACACCTCGATCTACGACCCTGTGCGCGACCGCATGGTGATGTTCGGGGGCCTGGACGCGAGCGGCATCCACAATGACGTGTGGGCCCTTTCGCTTTCCGGTACCCCGGCTTGGAACCAGATCGCCCCGCTGAGCACGCCGCC
>JAHFBW010000255.1 GCA_023249845.1 Candidatus Eiseniibacteriota bacterium | reverse complement strand
CCACAACGCGAAGAACAAGGTGGCGTGCTTCGGCGGTGACGAAAAGACGTTCATCGCTACGGTGGCCGGCAACATCTACCGTACCACCGACGAGTTCGCGTCGTGGTCTGTCGTGCAGGCGCTCACTAGCATCATCGCCACGAACGCGCTCAAGACGGGCGTCCACGTCGTTGACGTGGGTGGTGTTCCCACGGCGGTCGTTCTCTACGCTGCGAACACGACGACCGCCCGTGCGATGCATTCTAGTGACGGTGTCTCCTGGACGGATAGCGGCAACAGCGGTGCGCTCTCCAGTGGCGGTCTCACCGGGACGTGTGGCCTAGGCGATGAGATCGTTTATCACAACGTCCTGTACGTCACTTGGAGCAACACTGCCTCCTCCGCGAACGCGGTGTGGTACTACGACCCAGGCGCCAACTCCTTCGGGTCGTTCTCGCTCCCGGCTGTCTCGCAGTGCCACACCTTCGCGGTGTGGAACGACTCGCTCTACATCTTCAACCCCACCACCGCGACGGCAGGAAACCTCTCGGACATCACCACAGGGTCGGTCGTCGCGGTCATCACGCTCTACGCGGCCGGCGGGTCGGTCATAGCGGGGCAGCGCCCGGGCATGTTCGTGGATCCCGCTACGAACAAGCTCATCATGTTCTTCTACACCACTACGCCCGGCGGCACCGTTCAGGCGTATTCGCTCGACACGGACCTCGTGACGCTGACGCGACTGACCACGACGGTGCTGCCTGCGGCAGTGCAGGCGTTCACCGCGGCGTTCAAGGCGATCCCCTACATGGACGCCGAAGCTGGGGCTGGGAGCGCGACTCCGGGGATAAACGTCTACTTCGCCCCCAACGGCACCGCCGGAACGAACTGGTCGGTCTATCAGTGGAACGGCATCGCGTCTGTGATGACGCTCGTCGACACGGGCGGCAACGTCCAGCACAGCCTCGGCATCAACCCGCGGCCGGTGGGTGGGCAGCACAACTACACGTCGGGCCAGCTTCGTATCCGAATCACGGGCCGCACGGCTGTGCTCGGCGGCGTTCGCTACAGCTTCACGTTGTCGAGCGCGGACGGCGTCACGGCGGTCAAGGTGCGGGGCTTCCACGCGCTGGCGACGCAGGAGACGCTGCCTACCGCGGCGACGCTCACGAACCCGTCTGTGGGCACCATGTCGGGCAACTTCAACATCGGCTTGACGGCTGACCGAACGACGACGTACCAACTCACGTGGGCCGCGCAGACGGACGGTGTGTCGCAGGGTGCCCGCCGGAAGTTCGTACTCGACGTAGTGGCGGCGTAGAGGCCGCCAGTGTCGGACGTTTCAAGTACTGTCGATGACTCTCCGGTAGACTTCGCACCGGAGAACTCTCTCATGGCGATGCACGACATCGCCGTTGACCTCATCCCTGTTGAGGCGCAGAGCAGTCTCGGTGACACGCCGATAGACTTCATCCCCAACGAGTCGCAGGCGTTTGAAGAGTCGCAGTTCTACTACCTCACGGCGGGTACCGGGCCGTTGCTCATCGAGGCGTTCGCTTCAGACATCCCGTCCATCTTCAGTACTGGTTCTCTGTTCGCCGAGGTGTACGTCGAACTGGCCGTGCCCCCGGCAGCCGGCACCGGACCCCTGCGCACAGAGGTGTACGCGGAACTGGCCGTGCCACCGGTTGCGGGCACTGGGCCACTCTTTTCCGGCGAAGTCCTCGCCGCTCCGCCGCCTCTTCCACCTCCGCCTACGCCTTCCACGCGCGCCCCTTCCCTCGCGCCAGACGCGCTCGTTCGGCAGTACTCTCTCGCCATCAGTGACTCGGTCACCATCCAGGGCGGTCCGCAGTTGACGGACGCCTACACGGCGCTTAACGCGCTCACCCCGGCGCAGTACGCCTTCCTTGCGCGGCGGCAGCTTGGGGCTGACGGGGCGCTCCCGCAGACGCGCGTTGGACGGTTCACCGGACCGGCCTACCCCTTCGGGCCTTCGTGGGCGCTCACCTTGGGGCCCAAGACGGACCTCGAAGTCATCTTCACGTCCATCTGCAACATCATCACGACCGTGCTTGGGACGTTGCCCTACGCGCCGCTCCGTGGGAGCGAGGTGCCGAATCTCGTGTTCGAGCCCAATGACCCTGTGACGCAGGGCCTCATCCGCTACTTCGTGCGGCGTGAGCTTGGGCGGCAGGAGCCACGCGCGAAGATCCTGGCGGTGCGCACGGTGGTGCCGGCGAATGACCCTTACCGCATCACGGTCACGGCGGCTTTTCAGATCGTGGGCGACCCCGACGGGCGGGTGTTCAGCGCGCCGGTCGAGTACAACACGTTGGGATTGGCGGTGTAGCGTGGCCCAAACGACGATCACGGTCGACTTCACCGCGCGGACGCTGGAAGCCATCAGCGCGCGCGGGCTGGCGCTCCTCAAGGCGCGCATCGGCCAGTACGCCTACAACGACGCCGTGGCGACTGGCGTCGCCCCAGCGATGATCGACGTGGTGGCGTGGTTCCACGAGCAGAACGCGCACTACTACGATCGGCGCTTCCGCAACTCGCTCCTGTTCCTCGCCGACACGCTGGAGTCCATGCGCGTTCTCACGCGAGCGATGGGCTACAGGATGCGGCCGGCGACGGCGGCGAGCGTCGCGCTCCTTGCAGAGCCGCAGCCGCCCCAGCCGGCGGCCATCACCATTCCGGTGGGTACGCGGATCTCGGTCGACGACTTGACCTTCGAGCTTCTCGTGCCTTCCATCATTCCATCGAACGCGACGGCATGGCCGGACGGGACCACTGACGACCTCATCGCGTTCACCGAAGGCACGTCGCGCGTCGACCGCTTCACGAGCGACGGATCGAAGTTCCAGACCTTCTCCCTCTCGCAGCCTGGGACCATCGACGGATCGGTCACTGTCCAGGTGCTCGGCGAGACGTGGGACGAGGTGCCGTCGCTCGTGTTCGTCGAGGGATCGCAGAGCGGGCGCGACGGCTTCACGGGCACGGGTCTCGACGACCAGGAGTACACGCTCGCGTTGCGCAACGCGGTGACCGACATCGGAGACGACGACGCGCTCACGGTCCTCGTGTTCCCCATCGGACAGGACCAGTCCGCGGTGCAGGTGTGGCAGCAGGTCGAAGCTTTCACCGGCGCTCCGCGTGAGTACCTGACTTTCGTCGACATCGACGGGGTGGTGCGTGTGCGGTTCGGTCTCGCGGCGAACGCCGCAGCACCCGCGATCGGCGACAGCATCCAGGTGCTCTACCTCGTGACCGGCGCGCAGAAGCGGTACCAACTCACCTACGATGAGTTCGACGCCGGCACGATCAAGTTCGGCAACAGCGTGTTCGGGGTCATCCCTCCGAACGGTGCTGACATCGTGGTGACCTACCGTGTGGGTGGAGGTGTGCGAGGCAACATCGCCCCGGGCAAGCTGGACGCGACGGTGCAGGGCACCCTCCCGAGCGGTGCGCGGACCCCGGTGCGCTTGCGCAACATCGAGCGCGGTGACGGTGGGAACGCTCCCGAGTCGGTCGAGCACGCGCGTTTCTTCGCTCCCCGCTTCGCGAAGTCGAACGACCGCGCCGTCCGCAAGGAAGATTGGGTGATGTTCGCCAACACCTACATCGATGCGGTGTTCGGTGCGCCCTCCCACGCGAACGCCTACCTCAAGCAGAAGCGGCCCGAACTCAACACCGTTCGTGTCGCGGTGTGGGGCCGCGATGATCTTGGGCGCGTGGCGACCCCTGGCACGGCCCTGAAGATCGGCATGAAGCGGTTCCTCGACACGAAGCGCACCTTCACGACCGCTGTCGAGATGGTCGACGGCGTGGTCCTCCTCATGGACATCGAGGTGTCCTTGCTCTTGGACCAGGGCGCCACGCGCACCGTCGTGTTCGCTGCCGTGACCGAGGCCATCCAGACCTTCTTCAACTCGGCGCTCGTGCGCCCCGGCGTGGACGTGCCGATCGGTGGGTTGTTCCAGGCCATCGAAGCAGTCGACGGGGTGGATCGCTCCAACATCGACCGCATCCGCGGTTCGCGGCTCATCCAGCTTACGCTCGGGACGGGGGACGGGAACACGAAGCTGTTCTCGGGTGACTTCGTGCTCGACCGTGGCACCTCGCTTGTCGAGGAGTCGGTCACGATCAGTGACGGCGCGCAGCAGATGGTTGATGATGGGGCTGGCGCGTTCACGGGCAACGTGGATGGCAGTGTCCTTCCCGGTCCGGGGAATCAGGTCGTCTACACCACGGGCAAGTTCGAGGCGACCTTCGCGCAGGCGCCCGCGCTCAACGCCATCATCACGGCCGAGGCGAAGGTCGAGGTGTTCTTCGCCTACTCGGAGGAGATCGGTACCTCTGACGGCTCGGTGAACTTCATCGACATGGCTGGCACCTTCTTCCCGATCGTGCAGCGCGGCCCGCTTGGTGCGTGGTCGGGGGACATGAGCGCCGTCGTGGATGGGAACCAGGTGGGCGCCTCGTCGCAGTTCCGCGGGACGCTGCCGACGGGGATCATCCCCAACAGCCCGCCCATTCCGCGCCCCCTGCGGTTCATTGACAGCACGTTCGTGCCGCAGGTCGCCCTCGACAACGGTGCGGGCGTGCTCACGCAAGGCGGGCCGGCTGTGGGCACCGTTGGTTACAGCACCGGCGTGTTCAACTTCACCTTCCTCGCTGCGCCTACGCTCCCGGTCTACGTTGAGTGGTCGACGCGCACGGTGGACATCTACATCCCCGAGGAGTTCCTGCCGCTGGAGCCTGGCCGACTGTTCTTTTGGGGTGGCTTCTCGAAGGACGGCGCACAGCCCGGTGGCGCAGAACTCACCGCGTTCGATGACGGAGACGGCCACATCGTGGGCGACGTGCTCGCGAGCGGCTCCGTCATCTACGAGACTGGGCACGTCGTGTTCACCTGGAACACCGATCCGCCTCCTGGTGTTGCCGGCGGCGTGGCGCGCTTCGGGCGGCTTGTGCAGGTACCTGACGGTGTGCGCACGGCGTTCGACCTCCAGGTCCGCACGGCTACCGGAGGTGGTGGCACGCTCGCTGACCTGTCCTCTGGTGCTGACGCGGGCGAGGGCCGTACG
>JAHFBW010000254.1 GCA_023249845.1 Candidatus Eiseniibacteriota bacterium | reverse complement strand
CGGTGGCGATGTCCGCGTCACTGTGCTCGACGCGGGAGCTGATGCGGATCGTGAGATCGTTCGCGACCGCCTTGACGCCTGACACCCGCTGCACCGCGGTCTCGGCCGCGGCCTTCTCGCTCGTGGACTCGACGATCCCGGTCAGGGTCACGACGCCGTCCTTCACGATGACGCCGATCTCCACCTCGTTCACGCTCGGTTCCCACTTGAGTTCCGCGAGCACCCGGTCCTTGAGCGCCACCGCGCTACTGGCTTGCATCATCGTCTTCATCTGCTGCCTCCCTTCCTGCCCGCTTCCCATCCGACCGGTGCAGATCCTGTTCGTCGCTCCGATCGGCGTGCTTTCCAGAACGCGCCCGCAGCGGCCGGCTCAGGCGCGCACGACCTCCATGACTTGAGGCTTAGGTGTCGTGGCGGCGGCCTTCGGATGTTCACAGATGCCCTGGAGCGCCAAGAGCACGTCCTCGGCCGTGAGTGCGGTGCCCTTGCGCGGCCCGCCCGCGCTGACGCGCAGCACGATGTCGTTCATCGAGATCAATCCCTGGATGTGCCCGTCCGCGTCCAGAACCGGCAGGCGCCGGACCTTCCTCTGCCGCATCGTCTCGAGCGCGGTGTGGACGTCGTCCTCGGGACGCACCGAGAACACCTTCCCGCTCATCAGTTCGCGGGCCGTCAGCTCCTCGGGCCGACGGTGGCGGGTCGCCGCCCCCATGCAGATGTCGCGGTCGGTGACCACCCCGACGACTCGACGGGTGTCTTCCACGACCGGCACGATCCCGCAGTTGTCCCGCCACATCATCATCGCGACGGCTGCGAGATCGGTATGACTGCCGCAGCAGTCCACTTCGCTCGTCATCAGTTCCCGGACTTTCATCATCTGCTCCTCATGTGAGAGTGCCCTCCGGATCAGGAATCTCGTTGGGCTCGGGGCCCGGCATTTCACGCGGTGGCGGAGAGATCTCGGGTGCGCCCGGCGGCAGCACTCCGGGCGGCTGCGGGACTTCCGCTGGCGCCGGCCTTGGGATCTCGGGAGGACCACCTGGGATCCGCAGGGCCGGCGAGTATCCCCCGCGAGGCTCGACGGCGTGCATGCGTGCGATGCTCATCAGATTCCCGAACCTCCCTCGCCAAGCAGCCACTTCCGCAGGCGCCGAGCGCTAGAACAAAGCCGGCCGGGCCGCCCGCATCACTGCGGGCGGCGCCGGTGGTTCGCGCCACGCCTCCTCACCGGGAGGCATGCGCTCAGTCGACCTTGATCGGGATCGACTGGCCCCGGGCTTCGACCGTCTTGGGAAGCACGACCGTGAGCAGGCCATGCTTGAACATGGCGTTCACCTTCGTGCCATCCACGTTGGCAGGAAGCCGCAGGCTGCGGGCGAACGAGCCGTAACTTCTCTCGGCACGGTAGTAGCGTTCGTCCTTCTCCTCCTTCTCCTGCCTCTTCTCGCCGCGGAGCATCAGCACGCCGTTCTCCAGCGTGATCTGAATGTCCTTGGGCTCGATCCCCGGCACCTCGGCCTTGACCGTGAACGAGTCCTTGGTCTCGGTGACATCCACCTTCGGATCCCATGCGCCGGGCGCTTCCTCGCCGCCGTCCCAGAACCGGTCGAAGAGGCGGTCCATCTCCTTCTTGAACGTTGTGACCCCGCTCTCAGGCATCAGCGCTCTCATGGCTCACTCCTTTCCCTACGCCTGTCCCGCTCGGCTCCCGGTGCGCTGATCGAATCGCCCGGGCCGGCCGCGCGGCCGACGCGCGAAGAAAGGGCATCGTCCGTGCCAAGTCGCACGTCACCTGCCACGCCTGCCGGTGGGGCGGGAACCTCGCGTGCGCAGTGCGCTTGCGACCCGGAGCGCTTGTGCAGCCGGAGGAGCGGGGCTCGCGAGGGAGGCGTGAGCTCTGCCAGTCTGTCAGCCGCCTGCCGCGGCCGTCAGAGATGGGCTCGCTCGAAGCGGACCCCGCTTCGCAGAGCGCACAACCCACTGACCTCGGTTCCCGAGCTCAGCGCCGGCCCGCCCTCAGGATGCTCACGAGCAGCCACGCACCGAACGCCAGCGAGAACAGGAAGCCGAGCGCGAACAGCACCCGGACGTAGCGCTCGACACCCGGCATGCCGTTCACGCCGAGTGCCACTGCCAGCGCCACGACCGAAGCCGCCAGCAGCATCGAGAGCGAAAGTCGGTTCGTCATGCCCTGGAGCTCGTGCGCGAACCGATCGAGTCCCTCGTGCCGAACGCCCAGTTCCAGCTCGCCTCGCTCCGCGCGGCCGAGCAGCCGGCCGGCGCGCTTCGGCAGCTCGAGCCCCAGGTCGGCAGCCTCCGCTGTGGCGCGGCCGAGCCGGGCGAACCCCGCCCTGAGCGAGCGGCCGCGCCGCCAGTTCTCGCGCACGATCGGGGCGGCGAACTTGAGGTAGCGGAACTCCGGGTCGAGCATGAGTCCGAGTCCCTCGCTCATCGAGACGACGCGCAGGAGCAGCGCCAGTTCGCCGGGGAGCTGAAGGCCGTTCCGGAACGAGACCGCCCCCAGTTCGCGCGTCACGGCGGCCGCGCTCAATTCACCAACGGAGCGACCTTGCCAATGGCCGATCAGGTGATCGAGGTCGCGCGTGAACGCTCCGCGGTCGGCGCCCCTGCCCGCCACCCCAAGCGCAAACAGCTCGTCGGCGAGCGATTCAGGATCCTGCTCGATCCCGGCGAGTCCGGCGCGCAACAGGTGGGTGCGCACGCCCTCGCTGATCCGGCCCACCATGCCGAAGTCCACCACGGCGATCGATCCGTCGGGCTGCACGAAGAAGTTCCCCGGGTGCGGGTCGGCGTGGAAGAAGCCGAGTTCGAGCACCTCGTGCAGGAACATGCGCACAGCGTTCTCGGCGATCTTCCGTCGCGGGATGGCGAGCTGGTCCAGGCTCACGAGATCGCTCACCTTGATGCCGCCGACGCGCTCCATCGTGATCACGCGCTTGGTCGTGCGCTCCCAGTCCACGCGCGGGATCCACACTCGCGCATCGTCCGCGAACGCCTGCCGCAGGCGGTCGGCGTTGCGCCCTTCGTGCACGTAGTCCAGTTCGTTGCGCAGCGTCCAGGCGAACTCGGAGACGATCGCCTCAAGGTCCAGGTGGCGCGCCATTGCGACATGTTCTTTGAGCCATGGCGCGAGGCGGGCGAGGATCTCCAGGTCGCGCTCGACCTCGTCCACGACGCCGGGTCGACGCACCTTGACCACCACGGACGAGCCGTCCGGCAGCTGGGCCGCATGGACCTGCCCGATCGAGGCCGACGCCAGCGGAACACGGTCGAACGCCGCGTAAACGCGATCCGGCGGCGCTCCCAACTCCTCGACGATGGTGCGCTCGATCAGTTCCACCGGCACGGGCGGCGCCGCGTCCTGAAGCTTCGCCAACTCGATCACGAACTCCGCCGGCAGCAGGTCGGCGCGGGTACTGAGCATCTGACCGAGCTTGGTGAACGTGACCCCGAGCTCCCCCAGCGCCTGGCGCAGCCGCACCGCGCGCCCCACCGGCGAGTCCGCCGGGCGACCGAACCGACCGAGTCGGGGCCGGAACCTGCCGAGCCCGCTCTGCTCGACGAGCGTGGCCAACCCATGGCGGGCCAGCACGCGCGACACGTGCCCGGCGCGCTCGACGAGCGGACGGTTCGCGTGCCAGGGCGAGCGGGGCAGGATCGTCACGGGACTCCTCCTTTACACACGCTGTGGAAGGCACGACGCGTGCCTCGCGCCCGGAAGCCCGCTGCGATGCTTGAATACAAGGACTTGCCCCGTGAACTCCCGTTCCGAGCACCACTTGCGATGGCTCACCCAGCCTGCCAATCTGTCAGGGTCAACGCCCGGGAGGTCACCTCCTCCAGGGCCGCCGAGAAGCCGCTCATGGACATCGCCGATTCCCGGGAACTCCTCCCCGCGCTCTTGGACGCGCTGGCCGATGCCGTCATCGTTGTGGACCGCGACCGACGCATCGTCGCGGCGAATCGTCTCTATCTCGAGACATTCGGCGATCGCAACGCCGATCCCGCCGGAGCGAGCTGCACCGAGGCCGTCCGCTGCCCCGAGGCGCCCGACCGCGGACACGCGCGCTGCGTCGCCTGCCAGGTCATGGACAGCGGCATCGCACAGCGGCGATTGCGCCAGGTCCCCGACGCGACGGGTGTCTTCCGCCGCTTCGAAGCCACGTTCAGCCCCATCCTCAAGCCCGACGGGCAGGCGAGTCACGTCGTGGAGGTGTGGCGTGACATCACCGATCGCAGCCAGATCGAGGTGCAGCTCGCGCACAGCGAGCGCCTGGCATCAGTGGGCGTGCTCGCCGCCGGCGTCGCACACGAGATCAACAACCCGCTCGCCTCGATTCTCGCCGGTGTCGAGGGGCTCGCGCGCTGGCTCGGGCGCGGCCGCTTCGGCCCGGACGACGTGCATGAGGCGAGCGAGACTGTCGAGATGCTCGAGCGCGAGATCGAGCGCGGCCGCGAGACGACGAGCAAGCTCATGCTGCTCGGGCGATCATTCGACGCCACGCCGAGTTGGGTGGACTTGAACCAGGCGGTGCGTGACACGCTCGCACTCCTACGTTTCGAGCTGCGCCGACACGGCGTCGAGACCGTCGAGGCGCTCGATCCCTCCCTCCCGCACCTGTGGGCGCGCGAGGCGGGCATGCGGGGAGTCTGCATGAATCTCATGATCAACGCGGTCCAGGCCATGAGCGAGGGAGGCACGCTGAGCGTTGCGACGAGCCACGCCGGTGACCGCATCCAGCTCACGGTGGCCGACACGGGCCCGGGCATCGCGCGCGAACACCTGGCTCGCATCTGGGACCCGTTCTTCACCACCAAGCCCGTCGGACAGGGTACGGGGCTCGGGCTCTCCATCACGAACCGCATCGTGACGCGGCACGGCGGTTCGATCACCGTGCAGAGCTCGCCCGGGCAGGGCGCGCGCTTCGAGGTCCTGTTGCCCGTTCATGGCAGCGGAGGCGGGGCGTGAGCGATCGACGACTGCTCATCGTGGACGACGAGGAACCTCTGCGCAGGGTCATGGCGCGCGAGCTCGAGCGCACGGGCTACACCGTGAGCGGCGTGGGCAGCCT
>JAHFBW010000253.1 GCA_023249845.1 Candidatus Eiseniibacteriota bacterium | reverse complement strand
CGCAGGCGCGCGGCTTCGCCGCGATGCGCGCGCAGCGCGACGACGGCGGTGGGCACTTCGTCACCGTGGAGCCGCGCCTGTCCTCGACCGGAGCCAACGCCGACGAGTGGGTGGCGGCGAGGCCCGGCAGCGAGTTCGCCGTGGCGCTCGGGATCGCGCACGTCATCGTCGCCGAGAACCTGGGTAGCGCGGCCGACGCTCGCGGCGCGCTCCGCGGCGCGCTCGCGGCGTGGACGCCCGAGGCCGTGGCACAGGCGACCGAGGTCCCGGCCGAGACGATCACGCGACTGGCGAGGCTCCTTACGAGCCGGGGACCAAGCCTGGCGCTCGCGGGCGGCGTGAGCACGCAGGGCACGAACGGCGCAGGGCTCGTGGCCGCGGTCAACGTGTTGAACCACGTCGCGGGCAACACCGGCCGCACGGTTCGCTTCGACCGCGCGCTCGATGTGACCGGACTCGCCACGTTCGCCGAGTTCGCGCGCGAGCTATCCAGCCTTGCGGCCGGGAACGTGGACGTACTGGTGGTGAACGGCGCCAACCCGATCTACGCCGCGCCGGCGTGGGCGGGAGCCCGCGACGCGTTCGCGAAGGTGCCGTTCAAGGTGGCGCTGTCGCTGGTGAAGGACGAGACCGCCCAAGCCTGCGACGTGATCCTCCCGGTCTCGCACGCGCTCGAGAGCTTCGGCGACGCGTGGACGGCGCGCGGCGTGTACTCGCTGCAGCAGCCGACCATGAAACGCCTGCCCATGTTCGATTCGCGGCCGCTCGGCGATCTAGTGATCGCGCTCACCAAGGCGGCCGGCGGCGGCGCGGCGCTGCCCGACTCCTACCACGATCACCTGCGCGACCGCTGGAAGGCGCTGCACGCGCGCCACGGGGCGGGCCGCGACTTCGAGACGTTCTGGATCCAGACGCTCGCCGCGGGCGGCATCTTCGAGGACGTCTCGGAGCCGGCGGTGCGCTGGGCGGGGACGCCGGCGTTCGCGGCGTCCGAGCGCCAGGGCGAGGGCGAGTACGCGCTGCTGCTGTCGCCGTCCAACAACTTCTACGACGGGCGCGGGGCCAACAAGCCGTGGCTCCAGGAACTGCCCGACATGACGAGCAAGACGGTATGGGGCTCGTGGGCGGAGATCCATCCCGAGACAGCCGCCAAGCTCGGCGTGAAGCCGGGCGATCCGCTCAAGGTGGAGACGTCGGCGGGCAGTGTCGAGCTGCCGGCCTACGTCTATTCGGGCATCCGCAAGGACACGGTCGCCGTGGCCCTGGGCCAAGGGCACAGCGCGTACGGACGCTACGCCATGAACCGCGGCGTCAACGCCGTCTCGCTGGTGCCGCAGGCGACGGACGCGGCTTCGGGAGCACTCGCCTACCAGGGCGCCAACGCGAAGCTGTCACCCGGCGGCGCCTCGGCCATGGCGCTCTACCAGCAGCAGGCGGAGAAGGACCAGCACGACCGGAACATCGCGCAGATCGTGCCGCTCGCAGCGTTGCTCGGCAGCGCGGCCGGCGGAGCGCACGGTGCCGAGGGCGCACCGGCGGGTGAGCACCACGGCGGACCCGCCGTGGGGCACTTCGCCGCGGGCGAGGGCGTCGGCGAGGCCGATCCGAGCATGACACGCCCCGGCAAGTACACCGAACCCAAGGAGCGGCCGGAGGGCTGGACACCGCCAGCGCACGCGATCACCGCGTTCGAGTCCGAACTCAAGGGGCGCACCGCCAAGACGGACCCCGTGGACGTGGGCTCGTACAAGCACGCGAAGCATCGCTGGGCGATGAGCGTGGACCTGAACCGCTGCACGGGCTGCGCGGCATGCGTGGTGGCGTGCAACGCCGAGAACAACATCCCGGTGGTGGGTCCCGAGCTCATCAAGCGCGGCCGCGAGATGCAATGGATCCGCATCGACCGCTTCGAGGAGCGCGTCGCGCCGGGCAAGACCGACGTGCGCTTCGTGCCCATGATGTGCCAGCACTGCGGCAGCGCGCCGTGCGAGATGGTGTGCCCCGTGTACGCCACCTACCACAGCCCCGAGGGGCTGAACGCGCAGGTCTACAACCGCTGTGTCGGCACGCGCTACTGCTCGAACAACTGCCCGTACAAGGTGCGCGCGTTCAACTGGTTCGACTACGCGGCGCCCGAGAAGACGACGTTCGCGTTCCCCGAGCCGCTGAACTGGCAGCTGAACCCCGACGTCACCGTGCGCTCGAAGGGTGTGATGGAGAAGTGCACGATGTGCATCCAGCGCATCCTCGAGGGCAAGGGCAATGCGAAGGACGAGGGCCGTGACGTGCGCGATGGCGAGATCCAGACGGCGTGTGCGCAGTCGTGCCCGGCGCAGGCCATCACGTTCGGCGACCTCGCCGATCCGGAGAGCGCCGTGCACGAGAAGAGCTTCGGCGAGCGCAAGTACTGGGTGTTCGAGGAGCTCAATACCAAGCCCGGCGTGACCTACCTCCAGAAGGTGACGCGCGACACGGCGAGCGGAGGCGAAGCGTGAGCCAGACGCTGACGCCGCCCACCACGCACGCCGCGGTGCACGACCTGTTGGATCCCGAGAAGCGCCCGATCACGCAGGCGTCGTTGAACGACGACGTCCTCAAGATGATCGGTCTCCCCGGAAAGATCTGGTGGGCGGCATTCCTGTTCGACCTCGCGGTGCTGGCCGTCGCGTTGGCCGCGGTGCGCAACATCATCGTGCACGGCTGGGGCGTGTCAGGCTTCATGCGCCCGGTCATGTGGGCCGTGGACATCACCAACTTCGTGTTCTGGGTCGGCATCGCACACTGCGGCACGCTCGTCTCCGCGGTGCTGTTCCTGTTCCGCTCGCACTTCCGGCGGGCCGTGTACCGCATCGCCGAGGCGATGACCGTGTTCGGCGTGCTGACCGCGGCGATGTTCCCCGCCATCCACACCGGCCGGCCGTGGTTCGACTACTGGTTGTTCCCGTACCCGAACCAGCGCCAGCTGTGGACGAACGTGCGCTCGCCGCTCGAGTGGGACGTGTTCGCCGTGAACACGTACCTGACCGTGTCGAGCATCTTCTTCCTCGTCGGCCTGATCCCCGACGTCGCAGCGGTGCGCGACCGCGCCAAGCACCCGCTCATGCGGTTCCTCTACACGCTGCTGTCGTTCGGTTGGACGGGTGCGAACTACCAGTGGAAGCACTTCTACGGCGCCTACCTGTTCTTCGCCGCGATCGCCACGCCGCTCGTGTTCTCGGTGCACTCGGTGGTGTCGTGGGACTTCGCGATGGCGCAGACGCCGGGCTGGCACTCGACGCTGTTCGCGCCCTACTTCGTGGCCGGCGCGATCTTCTCGGGCGTGGCCCTCGTGATCAACCTGCTGATCCCGATCCGCAAGACGTTCAAGATGGAGCACATCGTCACGCTCGACCACATGGAGAAGCTGGCCAAGCTCGTGCTGCTCACCTCGACCATGGTGGCCTACTCCTACCTGAACGAGTTCTTCATGGCGTGGTTCGGCCCCAACAAGGCGGAGCGTGACGTGTTCTGGTTCCGCGCCACCGGGCACTACTGGTGGGCGTTCTGGATCATGTTCTCGTGCAACGTGATCTTCCCGCTGTTGCTGTGGTTCAAGAGCTTCCGCCGCAACATGGTCGCCCTGTTCATCCTGTGCATCTTCGTGAACGTCGGCATGTGGTTCGAGCGGTTCGTCATCATCGTCACGTCGCTCACCCGGTCGTTCAATCCCGCGAACTGGTTCTACTACAAGATGAGCATCACCGAGGTGGCGCTCATCGTGGGTTCGTTCGCTTGGTTCTTCATGTTCTTCCTCGTGTTCGTGCGCGTGCTCCCGGCGTTCTCGATCGCCGAGATCAAGGAGACGCTGCCGCCCCCGCGGCGGAGGGACCACGCATGATGGGCTTGCTCCAGAAGCTGCTCATGCCGCCGCCGCCTAAGTTCTTCGGGGTCATGGGGATCTTCTATTACGTGGACGACGCCGCGAAGGCGGTGACCGCGCTACGCCAGGCCGGACACAAGGACCTCCAGGTGTTCTCGCCGGTGCCGCACCACGAGATCGAACAGGCGCTCGAGCAGGGGCCGTCGCTCGTGCGCTGGGTGACGTTCGTGGGCGGATTCCTGGGCTGCACTGGCGGCTTCGCGCTGTGCTGGTACTCGATCTCATCGTGGCCGCTCGTGATCGGCGGCAAGGAACTCATCAGCGTGCCGCCGTTCACCATTCTCGGCTACGAATCCATGATCCTGCTCGCCGGCCTCTCGAACCTGCTCGGCATGCTGGCACTCGCGCGGCTGCCGCAGATCCGAGCCACCGCGCCCTACGACCCGCGCTTCCAAGAAGACCGCATCGGCATCTGGGTGCCGTGCGCCCCGGACGCCACCGCGAAGGTGGAGCAGATGATGAAGGGGCAGGGCGCTCCCGAGGTGCAGGTCCATGCTTAAGCCCGCCGCCATCCTGGCCCTGGTCGCGCTGTGGTCCGTGTCCGCGCAACAAGGCTGCCAGGACCTGAAGAAGGCGCTCACAAAGTTTTCGTATTATCCGATCCGCGACATGCGCCAGACTGTGGCGATCGATCCGCAGCGGACGACGTGGGGCGCGCCGGACTCGCTGTCCGTGCCCGTGCAGGGCCGCGACGTCTACCGCGACGATCCCGTGCCCTACGACGTGGCCGGCGCGAAGCTCGTGGCGCCGCCCTCGACCGACGCGTCGATCGCGCGAGGCGACAGCCTGTTCCACACGGTGTGCTGGAGCTGCCACGGCAAGACAATGGTGGGCGACGGTCCGGTGACCGCGCTGTTCGTCCCGCCACCCGACCTGCTCGCCGAGGGCACGCGCGGCCGTACCGACGGCTACCTCTACATGTACATGCGCCACGGCGGCGCGCTCATGCCCGCGTACGGCAACCTGCTCGCGAGCCATGACGCTTGGTCGCTGGTCCACTACATCCGGCACATGCAGAAACTGAGCCCGCGATGAACCACGACGCCATCCTGCGCGACATCGCCGGCCGCCTGCCCGGCACGCCCGACCCGAGGAAGCGCCGGATCTTCCTGGCACTCATCATCGTGGGCCTGGCGGCGTTCGCCTATCTGCTCGCCACGAACCCGCTGCGCGCATGGGGTACGTG